>SLAD01000014.1 GCA_007126995.1 Kiritimatiellia bacterium
AAACGAACCGACATAATCTTCGAAACACCGAATTGTTCCATGGTCACCCCATACAGCGCGTCCGCCGCTTCGATCGTTTGCCGATTATGCGTGATGACGACAAACTGCGAACGCTGCACGAAACCTTTCACCATTTCGACGAATCGACCGATGTTGGCGTCATCCAAGGCCGCATCCAGCTCGTCCAAGACGCAGAACGGGCTGGGTTTAACCATATAGAGCGCGAACAGCAGGGCGACCGCAGTCATGGTGCGTTCGCCGCCCGACAGCAGCGAGATGGTCTGCAATTTTTTGCCCGGCGGACGCGCGATGATCTCGATGCCGGAATCCAACACATCCTCGTCATCGACCAATACCAATTTGGCCGATCCGCCACCGAACAACTGCTTAAAGGTCTGCTGAAAGTTGGTGTTTACCTGCTCAAAGGTGCGCACGAACATTTCCGTTGTGGTGTTGTTGATGCGCCGAATCATGTCGAGCAACTGATTCTTGGCCTTGACCAAATCGTCCTGCTGCCCGGTCAGAAAGGCAAACCGCTCCTCGAGTTCTTCATGCTCCTCGATTGCGATCAGGTTGACCGGTCCCATCGCCTCCAGCTTGGTGCGGATTTCGGCAATCAGGGTTTCGAGCGTTTCGCGGTCGGGTTTTTGATCGTTCTCCCATTGCGGTTCCGGCAATTCATTCAACTCGTCCGGCGTCAAGCGATACTCTTGCGAGAGCCGGTCGATAATGTTCTGACGGCGCATGCGCTGTTCCGCCAGCTCGACATCCACCTTGGCCCGCTGATTGCGCAACTCCTCCAAGGCGGAACGCTTTTCGTGTAGTTGACTGTCCATATGCCGCAGGGACACAGTGTGGTCTTCGCGATCGCGGCGCGCCTGTTCCAGCGCCTGTTGATGTTGTTGCAATTGCTCATCCAGCGGCTGCAAGCGGGCGGAGGTTGTCTCAATGTGTCGCTCCAGCTCGGCGATCCGTGAGGCGTAACTGTCCAGGCCTTGGCGACGCTCTTCGATCAGTGTCTGCAGCTCTGCAATGCGCGAATCCAAATCCTCGCGTTGCGCCGCCAATTGCGCGACCGCCTGACGCCGTTCACCCAAGAGGACCCGCTTATCCGTCAGATCGGTCATCCAACGGTTACGTTCCTCTTCACTGCGTTGCAGCGTCTCGCCGCGCGTTGCCAGCTCCTGGCGCACCTCAACCTGGCGAGACCGTACTGACTCGATTTCCGCTGCAATGGCGCTGCGCTTGTCCACGCTGCCGGATTGTTGCTCAATCAGCGCGTTCAACTCATAGCTAACGGTTTCCATCTGCTCACTGGCCAGGCGCGCCTCTTCGGCTTTCACCTGATGTTCGCCCTGACAGGTCGCCGACTGCTGACGCGCATGATCCCGCTCGTTACGGGCTTCCACGAGTTCGCGATCCCGTTCCGCGTCCTGCTCGAGCAACGCTTGCAGCGCCAGCTCAGCGCGCGACGTTTCCGCCCGCAACTCATCCAGCTCGCTGTTCCACTGATCCAGCATATGCCGACGGGTCATCGGATTCGCTTCCTGCGCTCCCGGCATCCACAGTTCACCCTGACCACGCCCGGAAAGGGCCACCCCTCCCTTTGTGACAAAGACCACCTCATCCGGCCATTCACTCGGGACATCACCGACCTGATCGACCACTCGGATCCCGTTCAATAGGTGCGCGGCCAACTCCTGAACCGTTTCCGAGACCTTGACCCGATTGATCAATGGCTCACCGGGAAGATCGCCCTGCTGCGCGCGGGCAGCAGGCAGTCCGGCAGCCGCCAACAAGCGGACGGAGCCCGCTTCCTGTTCCGCCAACAAGGGCAGGAACGAGCGCAGCGCGTTTTCATCGCGCACAATCACCGCATCCAGCCAAGCGCGCATCGCCACTTCGAGCGCCCGCTGATATTCCGGTTCCGCCTGCATGTGCTCGGCCAGCGTGCCCAGCACCTGTTCCCGATCACCGATGGCTTCCCCTTCCATCCCCAGCAAACGACGTGCCCCGGGTGGCAAGGCCTCGGCATCGGAATCCGCCTGTTGATAAAGTTCGGTCTGCGCCTCGCGCGCCGCCACACGCTTCTGGAGGTCCGCTACGGATTGTCGCTGCTCACTGGCTTGACGCTGCAACTCCTGCTTTTGCTGCATCAGCTCTTGCACACGCGTCTCACTGGCTTCAACCGACGCTTGTAGTTCCGCCAGGTGGGATTCGGTTTCCGCCCGGCGACTTTCATACTTTTCTACCGACCGCTTAATCGCGGCTAATTCGGCGGACAACCGTTCCCGCCGCGTCACGCTGTTCCGTTCCCGCGCGTCCAAATCGGAAAGTTCGTTCTGAAGCCGGGCATGGCGACTCTCCAAGTCCACGGACTCACTGCGCAAACGGTTCAGGGCTTCGCGCGCTTCCTTTACTGCCGCATCGACCTCTTGTAGGCGATCGGATGCCGCCTGTACGTCGCCTTCGGCTTTGGCCTGCTGTTCCTGGGCTGCCGCAAAGTTCGAGCCAATTCCAGAAAGTGATTCCCGATGTAGATTCAAGCGCTGCTCGGCATCGGTCGCGTCGCGATGATCGCGCTCCGACAATTGGCGCAACTCTTCGATCCGGTCCTTGTTGACTTGAATCGTTTGCTGCGCGCGATCACGCTCTGCGGCGGTGCGCGACACGGCTTCCATCGCCTCGCCGATCGCGTTTTCCTTTTGCTGCACGCGCGCGCGCAATTCGTGGGCCTGCTGCTCGACTTCCTGAATGGCCCCGCGCGCGCCATCCTCCTGGCCTTGCAGGTCTGCCAAGCGCTTCTCCAACGCCCCCACTTCATCCGCTAACACCTGCAGGCGCTCGCGGGAAAGATAGGTGTCAAAACCGCGCAGTTCTTCCTGTAGTTGCTTGTAGCGCTTTGCTTTGCCGGCCTGGCGCTGCAACGAAATGATGCGCCGCTTCACTTCGCGGATGATATCGGCCAAGCGCAGCAGGTTGGCTTCCGTCTGTTCCAACTTGCGGATCGCCTCGCGCTTGTCCGCCTTGTACTTCGTGATGCCGCTGGCCTCCTCAAAGACGGCTCGCCGGTCTTCAGGACGCGAACTCAAAATCAAGTCGATCCGTCCCTGCTCCATCAGCGAGTAGGAGTTGGTGCCGATACCGGTATCCATGAAGAGCCGCTGAATGTCTTTCAAGCGGCACGGCGTCTTGTTAATGAAGTATTGCCCCTCGCCCGAACGCAGCACGCGCCGCGTGATGGTGACCTCGTCATATTCCGTGCCCAGCGTCGATTCGCAATCGGCCACCGTCAGACTGACTTCCGCCATCGATAACGGCTTTTGGGAATCCGTGCCATTGAAAATCACGTCTTCCATTTTGGAGCCGCGCAAGGCCTTCGCGCTTTGCTCACCGAGCACCCAGCGCACCGCATCGGAAATATTACTTTTCCCGCACCCGTTCGGCCCCACAATGGCCGTCATACCGGGCTCAAACTGCAAGCGCGTCTTCGACGCAAAGCTCTTGAAGCCCACAATCTCTAGCGTTTTCAGATACAACGTAAAAATCCTCCCAAACACAGCCGAACGGGAACAGACCAAAGCCCGCAACGGTGTGGTGTGTGAAAGGTTCGGAGCATACCAAGCCCCGCCCCGCAGGGCAACTGCGATCTATTCACGTGATCTCGGCTAAACGCGGTTATCAATGAGATGACTGCGCTTGAATTGAATCACTTGTAGCTACCCGCCTATCGTCAGGCACTTGCGAGAACTAAATGGCCCGGAGGTGAAGATCGGCTACCGTCGTTTTGCGACTTTCATTCCCAGCCATTTGTGCTACGCTCACTTCACATGGGAGATTTTGTATGAACACGAGTTGGGCTTTTATTTCAGGACGGCCGGGCATTACTGAGCTGATTATCGTATTGGTGATCATCCTGCTCTTATTCGGCGCTAAGCGGTTACCGGAACTTTCCCGCTCCTTGGGGCGCAGTATCAACGAATTCAAGAAGGGCAAATCGGACGCCACGCTCGATGAGGAAAGCGAAGAGAAGAAGGAATAACGTTCGCGTCCCCTTAGATCAGATCGTCGTCATCCGCGTCCACGGCGGCCTGTAGTCGCTCAAAAGCCGGCAGATCTCGCACAGGATCAAAGTCCCTGCTGCGCAACCAAGCGCTCACAAAACGCAGGCCGAACCGCTCGGCGGCTTCCGTCAACACCTCAACGGCCTCATCGGGCTGATCCTGCTTCACAAAGCTGACGGCCAGATTGTAATGCGCGATGGCGTTGCCGGGATCGCTGGCCAACACCTCCTGAAATAGATTTACCGCCCGGCGATGATCACCTAAACGGGAATAGGCGACACCCAGATTATGTTGAGCCCGGACATTGTCCCGATTGATCGATAATTGCCGCCGGAAATGCGGCACCGCCTCCGCCACTTGATTCATCGCCATGTAAGCCATGGCGGCGATCTGGTTCGGCTCTTCCCGCAAGGGATCCTCCTCCAGCAACCACAACGCGATGGCCAGCGCCGCCTCATTATCCCGCAGTGCCTGCAACGAGCGCGCCAGTTTTATCCGCCCCCCTTCCGTGAACGGATCTGCGTCCAACACTTGCTTGTAAAGGTCCCGCGCCTCGCCATACCGTTCACGCTCCGCGTAGAGGTCGGCCAAGGCCAACTTTGCCGACAACAAATCCGGCGATTGCTCGAGCGCCGCTTCGAGATGCTCAATGGCGCGATCGACATGCCCCCTTTCCAGCAACGGACGCACCGCCCGTATCGCATCCGTGGCGGCGCGCCACCGTTCGATACTGATTTCAGTGTCTTCGGTCTCCTCCAACGCAACCTGCGCAGGCGGATCCCCGTCCGGCAGTAACGCCACTTCCTCCGGAATCACTGCGGCCGACGCTTCGGTTTCCGCTACAGGGGCGACGGGTTCAACCGGCTCGGCCGGATCCGCAGCTGCGGGCGGTGGCTGCGCCACATGACCACGATAGAGTGTAACCCCAAGAACAACCAAGTAGCCAATCAAGATCAGCGTCAGCAAGAGCAACAATATCTTATTGCCCTTGCTCATCTGCTTGTTTTGACGCCGACGACGTGAGGACATGTTTCGCATCCGCTGCGCGTTCCGGCGGGTCAAACCCAGATCATCCGCCAAAGACTTCTTATGCTCGCGATTGCCATAAAGATCAGGGCCCGTTTTGCGTGACGGAGGTTGATCGGAAGGCTGTTCATCCTGACGACCGGAACGCCTACGACGGCGTGACGGAAGTCGCCCAGTATCTTTTCTATAAATGTCGTCCCGGCTTTGCATTGCGTATCATTAAAGCATGACGGCGGATCGGTCAAGAATGCGAAAAACCACGACTCCGATTCATGATGCGGTAGATGCAAGGGACCACAAATAACGTCAGCAACATGGAAACGGAAAGACCGCCGATCACGGCGAGCGCCAAGGGTCGCATGATTTCCGCCCCTTCCCCGAGCCCAATCGCTAAGGGCGTCATGCCGAGTACCGTGGTCATGGTCGTCATTAATATCGGGCGCAACCGCAAGGCGCCCGCCTCTACGATTGCGGCTTCGAGATCCAGTCCGTGTTCGCGGCGCCCTGTTTCAATATACTCAACCAAAAGAATCGCGTTGTTCACAACAATCCCAATCAGCAGAACGAGCCCGATCAGCGCCGGGGCAGACAGCGTTGTGCCGGTGGCCCATAACATGGCCGTCACCCCGATCAAAGACAGGGGGGCACTCATCAGGATCACCAGCGGATCAGTCAGTCGTTCGTATTGTACGGCCATGACCATAAACACCAAGATGATCGCCAGCCCGATGACTACGCGCAATTCCCGGTTCGTGTCCTGAATGGTCTCCCACTCACCACCCAGCATCATTGCGTAGCCCTCCGGCCAAGTCATCTCGCTCAACGCGGATTCTATTGCGGCAATCACCGTGCTCACATCGGTCACCGTCGTGTTGATATCCCCCGTAACCCGAACGATACGACTTTGATTTTCTCGCCAGATGGTGGCAGGACTGTCCGCCATATCAAAATGAGCCACATCACTGAGTAGTACGACTTGACCTTCATCCTGATGCACGATTAGTGACGCCAGACGGTCGGCGTCGCTAACATCTTCGCGGCGCAACCGAACACGCACATCGTATTCGCGTCCCCCTTCCATGAAACGGGTGGCCACTTGCCCGTCGACCGCTGTGCGCAGCACTCGGCCCACCTCTGCTACGCCCAAGCCCACGCGCGCGGCCCGTTCACGATCGATCCGTATTTCCAGTCGAGGTGCGCGATCTTCATCGCCGGACTCAAGCCCCTCCAGCCCGGTGATGTCCTCCAGGCGACTCAGGACTTCACGACCCAGTTGCTCTAACTCTGATAACTCCGGCCCGATGATACCGACCACAACATCATCACCTCCGCTGGTGAAGCGTAAGCCACGAATGGCCGGCGGCCGCACACCGATACGCGCTCCGGGCAAGTCCAGTCCTTGCACATCTCGCCGGGCCTGCTGGATCCACCGACCGGCCGATGTTCCCGGGCGATCATGCCGCGGAACCAATTGCACGAGGAACTGCGCCACTCCCGAGTTCTCTGAAACGGTTCCACCCCAGAGTGCCCCGCCCGCGAGCGTGAAAACTGTTTCGACATAGGGATCGTCCATCAGCAGCTCTTCGACTTCGCGTGCCATCGCCAAAGTTTCATCCGGCGGTGTTCCCGGTGGCAGGCTGACCCGCACCCGTACCTGCCCATCATCCAGTGCGGGCAGAAACTCGCGGCCCAATTGGCCAAACAACAGAACTGCCCCAAACATCAGGGCTGCAGCTGCAAAAAGCACGCCCCAGCGCCAGCGCAAGATGCCCGGCAGGAGGCGGCGATAACCATCGCTCAGGCCGCGCACAAAGCGGCTAAACCGCCGAACCAACCGCCATTCCGCTAATCCACTTTGCCAACGCATATGGCCCGCCAGTGCCGCCAGCATGGGGACCAAGGTCAGTGCGGCAATCAAAGTCGCCATGATCGCGAAAGATATCGTTAGGATCATTTCATTGAACACCAAGGCCGCAGCACCTGTGATCAGAAAGAACGGTGTCACGGCCGCCAAATTCGTCAGCGTACCGGCCGTCACAGCAGAGACCACCTCACTCGCACCATCTTCGGCAGCCTGATCAGCCGACTTTCCCATGTCCTCACGATGACGGAAAATATTTTCCAACATAACGATAGCATTATCGAGCAACAGCCCGACGCCCAGCGCCAAGCCACCGAGGCTGATGATGTTTAGTGTCAGTCCGTTAGCATTCATCAAGGCGAAGGTGGCACTCAACGCCACAGGGATAGAAAGACCGATGATGAACCCTTTACGCAGGCTCCCCAGAAAAAGTAATATCAGCCCCATCGCCAACACCCCGCCCAACGCCGCAGCCGTGGCTACGCCGGAAATCGCGCCACGGATGAAGAAGGTGGGATCCTGCGTGGTACTAAAGTTGATATCCTCCGGGATGAATCCACTCGCTTGCATGTCGGCCAACAGGGCGGCCACGGCATCCGCCACCGCCACCGTATTGGCGTCCGGCTGTTTGAAAACATCCACCTGTGCAGCCGGCACACCATTGAGACGCGCAAAGACCCGCTGTTCTACAGCGCCATCCTGAACGTCGGCAATTTCAGCAATCCGTAGGTAGCCGGACGAGGCGGTCGGCATGCGAGGCAACGGCACTAAGACCTGCCGAATATCGTCAAGCGAGCGGAAAAGACCAATCGTCGTGGCCTGGACATCAAATGTGGAGGATGTTAGTCGCCCGGCGGCGACATCGACGTTTTCCGCACCTAAGGCTTGGCTAACGGACTCCATGCCCACGCCGAATTGACCTAACCGCTCGGCATCCACCTGCACCGTAATCTCTCTAATCAGTCCACCAATCGCCTCAACGGCGGACACGCCCTCAATCATGAGGACGCGAGGCGCCAACTCGTTTTCGACCCAGTCGGTCACCTCCGCTTCGCTGCGAACCGTGGACATGAATCCACCGCGCCAAACGGCTTCGCGTCCGGCGTCAAATTTGCGAATGCGCGGGGTATCAATGTCGTCCGGCAAGCGATTGCGGACCTGCTCTAAATTGCGCGCTGCATCCTGAAGCGCAAAATCTAAATCCACACCGAATTGGAACGTGAGATCAACGTCGGCACGCCCCTGCCGGACCCGACTCTCGATCCGCGTCAGGTTCTCGGTACCGGCCAGCCCCCGCTCAATCACGCGCGCCACCTGCTCCTCCATCACTTCGGGCGCCACGCCCGGATAGGTGACGGTCACCCGGATCTGCGGGTACTCAATGCTCGGGAGCAAATCCACCGGTAAACGCGCCAACGCGAATACGCCGATAATCACGATGACGGCGGCAATCGAGCCGGTCCCAACCGGACGCCGGATCGCCAACCGCGTCAGCTTTGCCAAGCCACCCCGCGGCTCGCCTGGCGCATGACCGCGCATCACAGGGACCTCCAGCGAACAACCCGGACGGCTTGGCCTGGTCGCATCTCCTGCGGATTCGTCGCCAAGACCACGTCCCCTTCCGCAATCCCATCCAGTATAGCCGTGGCTCCATTGCGCGTGATCCCCGTTTGCACGGAGCGCACAACCAATTGATCGGAGTCATCGACAACGAGCACGAAGTGACCGTCAGCAGATCGCCCAATTGCCGCACTGGGTACAGCCAGTGTCCCCGGACGGGCATCCACGCTGATCGCCGCCCGAGCGGTGAAACCCGCTCGCACACCCGCCTTGATCGCCTCTTCTGGAATTAGCACGTCGACACGGAACCAACGGCTTCCCGCGATCGCCGCAGGGGCTACACGTTCGACGGTGCCGGTAAAGGTCTGATCCGTCAACGCATCGAACCGCAAGGTAATTGCCTCCCCCGGTTCCAAGTGCACCGCATCCAGCTCCGTCAGCTGCAAGCGTACGCGCAGCTCACCATCGGCGATCAACTCGAATACGCGATCATGGGCCTGAATGGCTTCGCCGGGTTCGATGTACCGGGCCGTAATCGTGCCCGCTGCAGGGGCCAGAATAGCTCCATGCTCACGCCGCGTTTCCCACAGTCGCACCAGACTCCGGGCAACGCGCAGCGCCGCCAACGCCTCATCGTATTCAGCCGCAGAAATGAGTTGGCGTCGGTGCAGGTCGGCCAACCGTTCATAGGTCGCCTGAGACAGGGCCTGATCCGCTTGCGCGCGCTCCAGCTCGGCTTCGACTTCGTCGCGATCCAGCTCTGCCAACAGGTCGCCCGCATCGACGTAATCACCAATATCGACCTGTACGGACTGAACAGCGCCACCCGTTCGCGCAGCAACCTGAATGCGCGCGCGGGGCTCGACTTCTCCAGTTAAACGAAGCGGGCGTGCAAAATCCAATGGCTCTACGTCGTAAGCTGCGATAGGGACCGCTGTGTTATCTCGCACCCGCTCTTCAGTGTCAGCTGATCCGCAAGCCGAGACCAGCAGTGCGAGCAAGAAACTCATGCTATGACCTACGTATTTCATATTGGTGCGTCGGTTGGAGGCACTACATCATGACAGACTATAGCTGCCCCTCAAAGACAATGTACACCGTTTCACACCGGAACGAGTTGGACGATCCGACGCGAATAGGTTAACATCAGGGCATGAAACGAATCTTAATTGCGATGGATTTCTCGCCCGTTACGGCGCGGCTCGTGGAGGTTGCATTAAGCCTCTGTGCAGACCGGGAAGCACGTGTCCTGCTCGTGCACGTCGCGGACCCTGAACCCGACTTCGTCGGCTATCGTCCGGGACCGCAAACCGTCCGCGACACGGTTGCGGAGGAACTGCGGGAAGAGCAACAAGCGCTACGCGACTGGGAGCATAAGCTGCGGGATCAGGGCCTGGCGGTCGAGGGGCGCTGCATTCAAGGGATCGTTGTTGAAACGCTCCTCGCTGAGGCGGAAAAGTTCGACGCCGAGCTGATCGTCATGGGTTCACACGGACACGGGGCCCTGCGTCACCTTTTGCTGGGCAGCGTCTCGGAAGCGATGCTGAAGAAGAGCCACATTCCGCTTCTCGTAGTACCCTTGCCGCGAGAAGTAGAGGACGAAGAGCGATAGGCAAAAAAATGGCGTCCCCAACGGGAATCGAACCCGTGTTTTCGGGATGAAAACCCGATGTCCTAGGCCTCTAGACGATGGGGACGCACGATCGCTGAACTAGCGACAGGGCGAAACGTAGCACAACTCGTCGCATTTGCAATGCCAAAACCGATCCGTCGCGACAATTCCCTGAGCCGAACAGATGCGAGGAGATGCCCCCAGCGGGCTTGTCCCGCTGGAGCACAAGTTTGAAGAGATGGAGAAGGGTCCAAGCCAAGCAATCGAATGGCGCGAGGCCGGCGCGTCCTCTGCACTCGCTCGCGTCAACTAACGAGTATTACACATCCAGTTCGAGAATGGGCAACGCTGCATCCCAACCCCGCTGCATCTGTTTCTTCAACAGCATCAACTGAGCACACTCATTGTTATGTAGACGACGCTGTTCGTCGGACGCCGAGTGCGCCTGCTTCAGACAATCCTTGATTTCGCGGTCGATCAATTGAATGCGTAGCTTCAAAATGATGTCCTGTGCGGCGTGGATACAGGAGACTTCCTCGCCGGTAATCAGCCGCGCGGTCATCTGGATTTTGGCCATGAGGCGTCGACACTCGTCGCCTTGTCCCGCCAATTCCTGCATCAAGTGTGCCTCATCCGGCTCCGGCATGGCCATCATGGTTTGAATAATCGTTCGGCTGATGGGATGTGTGATCGCTTCAGGGGGAACATGCTGGCTGACCATATCCCACACTTCAGGATGCGCCACCATCAACTCAATCAGGGCCAGCTCATTGGGCGGATAGGCCGGTGCCGTTCGATCTGCGGCGGACGGCTGTGAAACGGGCGGCGTCGGACGGACCATTTTCATCATATCCGCCCGGAGCGCGTCCTGCGAAGTTTCCAACAGTTCGCCGGCCTCGCGAAGATACGATTCGCGCTGGACCGCGCTGGGCGCATGTTGAATCGTTTCCAGTACCGACCGCACCGACCGCAAGCGGCCCGCATCCGAATCCAGCTCACCACGCTCCCGCTGCACTTGAACGTGAAAGGCTACCAGCGACAAAGCATGGTCCAGCAGGTCGGCGAATGCCGCGGCACCTTGTTGGACAATCAGCGTGTCTGGATCCTCACCCGCAGGCAAGGCGGCCACCCGGACGGTGAGCCCTTCCTGCAGCAACACCTCCGCGCCCCGCAGGGCCGCATTCTGACCGGCGGTATCGGCATCGAACACCAGAATCACTTCGTCCGCATAGCGCTTCAACAAGCGGGCATGGGCATCGGTCAGTGCGGTACCCTGCGGCGCCACGGCGGTCTGGAATCCAGCCAAGTGACAACGAATGACGTCGATTTGGCCTTCACAAACAAT
>SLAD01000171.1 GCA_007126995.1 Kiritimatiellia bacterium
AGCATATTCACACCGACCAGTTTCCATTTCCCCTCGCGGATGGCGGCGTTGCGTTCGTGCTCGAAGATCAGCGTGCGGGGCGTATCAGGCTCACCCGACAATGTCGGCAACATGCTCCGTCCCTCCATAGGCAGGATGTCGTGTCCCTTGAACCGTTGGGGATACTCCGCGCCCGCCAGCTCGACCACCGTGGGCATGAAGTCCATCAGGTGCATCAGGTGATGCCGCCACTGGCCAGGATCGGGAATCCGCCCGGGCCAATGCGCGATCATCGGTGTGCGCACACCGCCCTCGTGGGCGTAGTGCTTGTAGAGCCAGAGGGGCGTGTTGCACAGATTCGCCCACGCGCTGCCGTAGCTGAACATACTGTCCGGCCCGCCCATCGCCGCCAGCGCTTCGCCCTGATGCAGGATGTTCGGGGCCTGCATGGTGTTGATATCCAGTCCACAACCTGGTTTGGCATCGCGGAACGATTCCGGGTCAAGATCGAACCCGAACGGTTCCCATTCGGCGCACGCGCCGTTGTCGCTTAAAAACAGGATCAGCGTGTTGTCGAGTTCCCCGTTCGCGCGCAGCGATTCCACCACACGGCCGATTTCCGCGTCCATGCATTCCACCATCGCGGCGAAGGCGGCCATGCGGTGCGCCAGATCGGTCCGGCGCTCCGTCGGCAAATCGTCCCACGCCGGATTCATGCCGTCGGGCGTGATCGAGCCCACACGTTCAGCCGCGCCGAGATGATCAATCGGGGAACGTGGCGGCAGATCCATGAGCTCCGGATGGATACCCAAAGCCTTCATCCGCTCCAAGCGTTCAGCACGCAGCACATCCCAACCCTTTTCGTAAACGGGAACATAGGACGCGACTACGTCCGCGGGCGCCTGCAAAGGGAAGTGCGGTACTTGATAGCCCAGATAAAGCAGCCAAGGCTTCTCTTCCTGCCGCGCACCGGCCAGAAAGTCCAGCGCGTGATCGGTGATGGCGGTGGTCGCGTAGTATTCGCCATCGGCGTAACGTCGTTGCGGACGGCCTTCGGGCAAACGCACCATCATGTCCGGATTCCAGGAATCGATCGCATATCCATGGACGAAGCCGTAGAACTCGTCGAACCCGCGCTCGACCGGTCCGGGTTGCGCGACATGCCACTTGCCGGAAGCCAGTGTGGCGTAGCCTGCGGTCTTCAGGACTTCAGCGATGGTCACACAGTGATCGGCCAGACGTCCTTTATGGCCCGGCGTGTCCACTTGCGGACAGCCGGTGAACCAGCCGAGTCCCGCCTGATGCGGATACAAGCCGGTCAACAGGCAAGCCCGGCTGGGCACGCAGCGCGCCGAGTTATAGGCTTGCGTGAACCGCAAACCGTTTCCGGCCAGCGCATCCAAATTCGGCGTGCGGATCTCGCCGCCATAACAGCCCAGATCCGACCAGCCCAGATCATCGGCCAGGATGATGAGGATGTTTGGGCGGGCCTTCTTTTCTTTGTCGCAAACTTTGTCGCGAACTTTGTCGATCTCTCTCACCTATCGCCCCTCCTGGCCATACACAAGGTCATTGCGGATACTCGCTCCAACAAGACCTTATGCGTTGGTAGACGTTCAATTTCTCGTGATTCAGCGTCATTCTGGTTCTCCGACAAAGTTCGCGACAAAGTTTGCGACAAAGTTTTTATAACCCATTTCCCATTCATCGCCAGGGATCGTAATCGATTCCGTGACTAAAAAGATAGCCCGTCAGTTTGCCGACGTGGTGTTGGCCGTGACGGAGCCCGTACAGCAAGCGGTTGATCACGGTGCCGAACTGTTGCGGTGCGTAGGTATCCGGAGCGGCGAGTTGTTCGGGCGTCAGTTCTCTAAATAAGCGATCCAGATGATTCTGGGTCTGCGCGATATAGGACAGAATGGTTTCCCGCGAGAGGGTATGGCTGGGCTGCACGAGCAGGGATGGGTCAAGCCGCTCACCGAACGGGGTATATACACAGCCTTCGGTTCCGTGGGCATACCGCACGAGGTAATGGAGCATATGATACGTCTCTTTCCAGAACGTGGATTGGTCGCCAAATACGCGATTCCAGTAGGCGTCGGGACAATGCTCGACCGCCAGGGAAAGCATTTCCATGACGGCGCTGTATTGCAGGTGAAGCCCCTCAATCCTGGCATCTGCCGCGCGCGCTTTGGTGAAGCTGTTCTTCATTCCCCTATTGTTCCTGCTTATTGGACGGCTTCATCGAGGTCAATCGTCCGCACCTGCAGTGAGCCCAGCGAGGCCCAGGTGCTGTTCATGGTGTGGATGACGACTTTCAGGTCGAACGCCTGCAATCCCCGCACCGGGTCGGTGAGGTCGACAAATTTCATGCCGCCGAAGTTATTCGATCCCGGGCTGGCGGTGTCGTATTCCCCGCAGAACACCCATTCGGCGTTCGCTTCGGGGCGGACATAAAACCGCACCCAGTTCTGCGGACGGAGGATGAAGCGTCCAGTGAAGGCGAGCGCGGTCTCCTCCAGAGGTCGGTCGTGCTCGATGCGGTACACCACGTGGCCCGGTTCCCAGGCCCTGACCGGGAAAAGCTTGAAGCCGCGTAAATCGGCGACCTGAAGTCCCTCCATCTCCAGAGCCTCGTCGGCCCAGGTTTTGGGATCGATGCGGGTGTAGTCGCGCTGGAAGATTGTTGTCACCGGCTGCGTGGCCCGCTGGATGCGGGGAAGCTGTCCCTCAAAGGCTCGGGGTTCGTATTCGATGGTGATGGGACTGCCGGGTTTAAAAGCACCGGCCAGGGTGTCAAGGCTCACGGATTTCAACTGGGTGATGCCCACCATATCCACCTGGGTCCACCAGGGAGTAAAGCCCAGCTCGTAGCGGCTGCCGCTTTCCAGCTCCACAATGCCGTTGGAGAATTCCCCCTCAATGGAGGGCGCTTCGAAGGCGCGGATCATGCCCTCCTCAACCTCCACGCGCCCGCGGCCGCTGCGTGGCAGTTCGATCCGGGGCACGGGCTCAAAGGGAAACTCGGTCATGGACGGGGAGACGACGGCAACCAGTTCCG
>SLAD01000209.1 GCA_007126995.1 Kiritimatiellia bacterium
CCGGTCCGGGTCTCCGGAGGCTCCCTGCAGTTGCGGAACAAATGATCGAGAGAAATGACTGTGCTTGGCTTCCACGCCCGCCAGTTCCAGCGTGGTGGCCATGAGGTCGAAGCATTCAATCTGCTCTGCGACGCGATGACCCTTTTTGCCGCCGGGGATTTTCACGATCATGGGGACGCGCGTCAGTCGGTCGTCCATAGCGCTGGGCCACTTCTCCACCAAGCCGTAATCACCGGCCCAATCCCCGTGATCCGAGAAGGCAAAGATGGCCGTGTTCCCGGCTTCCCCGGATTCTTCCAACGCCTCCATGATCTTCCCCAAAAGATGATCGGAATAGGAGACCATGCCCAAATAGACGGCCATTATTTTCCGAAAATCATCGGGATTCATTTTGTCCAGTGCTCTGGTTTCACGGATCAACCTCTGAAAGGAAGGCTTTCCGGGCAGCTCGGCGGCCAGAAGATCGGGAATATCGGCTGGGGAATACATGCTGTACCACGGTTCGGGCACCGTGTACGGACAATGTGGAATCGAAAACGGCAGATAGAGCATGAACGGTTTGTCGCCGGGTTTTCTTGATCGCAGAAATTCTACGGCCTGAGCAGCCAAGCGTTCATCCTGCGGCGCGGCCTGTAGCGGTTCATAAAGAAAGGAATAATGGCCCGGCGTTCCGGCAGGGTGGACCGGTTCGGATCCAGCTCCGTAAGGCGCCTTGTGGATCCGGGTCGCAGCCCGTTGGGCGGCCTCTGGAGAGAAAAGATCGTTCTTCCCCATGATATGCACTTCGTATCCGGCTTCTTTTAGATAGCGGAGTGTGTTGGGCTCGTCCGGTTTGAGGAGGTTCCACAGCGACCGATGCCCCCGGTTGTGCACGTATAAACCCGTCATGAAGCTGCAGCGCGACGGTGTGCAGACGGGATTTTGCACATGGCATTGCTCAAACAAGGTGCCTTCCTGTGCCAGCAGATCCAGATGCGGGGTCTTTGTCAGCGGATGGCCATAACAACCGAGCACATCCGCTCTCATTTCGTCCGGGTTAAAATAGATGACGTTCATGCTTGGCGTGACACCATAGTATGGTCGCGTCGCAAACGCACGATAAAGTTGTGCGCAACTGCAAGATGCTCCAGATGATTAGATTGACGCTCTCGACGCAAGGTGAGTAGATTGCGCGCGATTGCATGTGAACGTGCATCTAAGGAGATGGGATATAGCCGATGAAAACGGCCGTGGAAATTCGGGGGACGCAATTTTGGATCAACGGCAAGCCTACCTATGAAGGGCGGGCCTTCGAGGGCAAGCCCGTGGAGGGGTTGTTGTTCAATAGCCGCATGGCCCAAGCGATTTTCGATGATGAAAATCCGAAAACACGCACGTTGTGGGCCTATCCCGATACCGGGGAATGGAATGCCCAACGCAATACCGACGAGTTTTGCGCCGCGTTGCCGGCGTATCGCAGACACGGACTACTTGGTGTGACCGTTGGCCTACAGGGCGGAGGATCGATTTATTCGCCCGACGTATACGATCAGTACATTTGTTCCGCTTACGAGCCAGATGGCGCCTTTCGCCCCGCTTACTTTGAGCGGTTGCGTCAGGTATTGGAGGCGGCTGACCAGTGCGGCATGGTCGTGATCGTGAATTATTTCTATTGGAAGCAAGCCGCGCGCCTCGAGAGCAGCAAGATCATTGAGCAGGTCGCCGAGCGCGTGAGTGGCTGGCTGTTGGCGAGCGGGTATCGCAATATTCTGGTGGACGTAGTCAATGAGGCAGGTGTGGGCAAAGGACTGGACCCTCTGTTGACGCCGGAACGGGTTGATCGATTGGTTGAAATTGTGCAGAACACGAAGCGTGACGGCAGACGACTATGGGTCGGCGCCAGCAGCGGCGGCTGCGATGCCCTGCCCAGCGGGCGCTGGGCTGAACTCGAGGATCTTTCCATGCCGCACGGCAATTTCTGTACGCCGGATCAGTTGTCGGAGAAACTGCGCAAACTAAAGGCTTCCCCGGCATATCGCGCGCGTCCTCGCCCGGTGCTGATCAACGAGGATACGATTTTTGTGGAAAATCTGGATGCGGCTTTTGCAGAAGGTTGTTCGTGGGGCTTTTATTGTCAGGGTTATGGTTCGGACTATCAGGATCGGTTTAACTGGAAGGCCAAACCGAGGGAAAAAGAATATTCCGAGCTGAGCGGCTACCAGACCCTGCCGGTGAATTGGGGGATCAACACCGGAATGAAACGGGCCTTTTTTGATCGAGTCGCCGAAATAACGGGCGCGTGTCCCGACAAATAGACGATATGTTACTCACCATTCTATATGATATCATCGCGCCGGTCTTTCTACTGATGGGACTGGGCTTCCTGTTGGATCGGCGTTTGCGCTTCGACATGAAGACGCTGGGCAATTTGAATTTCTATGTATTCGCGCCCGCCCTGGTCTTTATGGTGCTGGTGGAGGCGGACATGACGCTGGCCGTCATGGGGTCCATTGGCGGGTTCTGCCTGATCCATCTGGTGATCCTGTATGCTATAGGGCGATGGGTTTTCTCCCTGCACACGGCCTTACGACAGCGAAAAACCGTCCTCTCGCTCTCCACACTGTTTTACAATGCCGGCAACTACGGGATACCCTTGATTCTGCTGGCATTTGGTGAATCACATCTCGAGGTAATTGCGGTCGTCCTGGCGATGCAGAATTTGCTGAGTTTCACGGTCGGTATCGCCCTGCTCGAACATGATCGTCATCCGGGCAGAATGCTCGTCAACCTGGTCAAGGTGCCGATGGTGCAAGTGATTGTGCTCGCCATACTGATTCGCGTGGTGGGATTCGATTTCAGCAGCGTCGAGATCCTCGCCAAGCCCGTTCGTTTTTTGGGCAATGGTCTGATTCCCGTGGCGCTGATCACGCTAGGCGCCCAGCTTTCACGCGCCCAGCCGTCTGGCATCAAGATGCCGCTGGCGGCTGTGACCCTGATGCGCTTGGTGGTGTCACCCTTGATCGCGGCTGTGCTGGTGCGCTGGTTTGGTTTTGATCAA
>SLAD01000318.1 GCA_007126995.1 Kiritimatiellia bacterium
CGCGCAGGAAAGGCTGTTCGTATTCGTGGTCCCACGGCAAAAGTTCCAGCCGGGTCTTCACCGGTTTCCCGCTTACCAACTCCACCGCCCTGACGGGTTCGGAGATGAACGGTTTCAGCGCCAAGGAACGTGTGGCCTGAACCTGATGCGCAATCACGTACCAAGTGCGCGCATCGCGTCGGGTTAATAAGACATCGCGGTTCGCAATGAGATCACTGACGGGCTGCACGCCCACAAAGGCCTCGCGCGTTGCGCGGTGCCAATCGCCGATCGCGCGCAACATCCGGCGCTCGCGCGGGACAATGCGCCCATCCGGTAAGGGGCCGGTATTGAGTAGATAATGCCCGCCTTTACCATGAACTTTTGCGATGGAGCGAATGAGGTGCGTCTGGGTGTAGTAGTCTTCATGGCGCCGGTGGCCCCAGCTTTGGCTGCCCAGTGCCTGGCACGCCTCGGTCGGGCGCTCAAAAACCAGTTCCGCATTTACGGATTCGTCCCAGTCCCGTTCGGGCGTGCCGAAATCGCCGTCGTCCAAGCCTCGATCATTGATGACGATGCCGGGCTGCAGCTTGCGGATCAGCGCATTGATGGAGGGATCGCGCCAGCGGGCGATGTTCGCGTCCCACCAGAATCCGTGAATGCGCCCATAGTTGGTGCACAACTCGGTCACCTGCGCCTTGAGATATTTCAGGTAGGCCTGCTTCGATGGCTTGTCGCCCGGTTGCGGTCCGGGATATTCCCAACGACGCCCCGCGTGAGGATAGCTTGGGTGATGTTCATCGATGACCGAATAATAGAGGAAGAGCGGCATCTTGCGCGCGTGGCAGGCGTCGGCCAGCTCCCGCACCACATCGCGCCCGAACGGGGTATGCAGGGTGGTGTAGTTGGTCTGTTTGGAATCAAAGAGGCAAAACCCGTCCGCGTGTTTGGTGGTCAAGCATAGGTACGTAGCGCCCAACTCCTCGGCCACATCGATCCAGTGGTGTGGATCAAAGTGTCGCGCCGTGAACTGATCGACCAGCCGGGCATAGTCCTCGCGCTGCCAGTTTCTGCGCCATTGATCCTGTTCGTGCCATCCCTCCAGGGCATAAAGACCCCAGTGCAGGAACAGTCCCAGTTTAGGTTCGCGGAACCAATGCTTTACCGCGCGCGCATGACGACTTGATGTGGAATTCCTTTTCATATCGATATCGACCTTGTGTGAGGCAGCATAAGAGAAGCGGAATGGCGACGCAACGCGGCAGCATCGCGAAGTAGGTTAACGCGTTCACTTGTGCTGCATTTTGTCTTTCGGAGGAATAGCCCTAAGACTTTGTTGAAGAACGATGCGAGGAGTGATGCCATGACTTCGGAAAGAATGTGGTTTGTCGGTGAGCCGGTGGTGCCCAGTCAATTACCACCGGTCTATCCTGCGCCGGTCGATCCGGCCCGGCGTGATGAGGTGCTGAACGATCCGAGGCTGGACGAGTGCCGGGCCATGGCCTTGACGTGCCTGGGCGGTGGACTGAATGCAGGCAGTCATTTCCATGAAGTCTGGATCCGCGACTTGAACACCTTTATCGTGCCCGCGCTGGAAGTGGTGCCCGCTACGCAGGTCCGGCGCGCCCTGCTCAGTTTTCTGCACTTTCAGGAAGCGGACGGTAATTTGCCCGACGGCGTCGTCGCTGATCAAGAGCACGACCCGTATTATCGTCATTTCCGCCGGGCCACCAGCCTGCCGGGCCACCGCGCCATGAAGAATGACGTCAGCGCCGATCAGGAGACGTCCTATGCCCAAGCCGTGGCACGCTACGTGCGCACCACGGGTGATCGCGGGATTCTTGATGAGACGGTAAACGGGGAAACGTGCCGTGCCCGTATGCTGGCCGCGCTTGATTTTCTCTGGTCGAAACGATGGTCCCCGACGCACGGCTTAATCTATAATGCCGCCACCATCGATTGGCACGATGTACAACCGGAGGATTCCCACGGACTGCAAATGAGCGATGACACGCATCGGGCGGTCGGGGTCTACGCCAATGCTTTGGCGCTCCTGGCACTGGACGACCTGTTGGCGTTGGACGCGCTGGACGCGGCCACGGCACTCCATTGGCGAAAGCGACGCGACGCCTTGGCGCAGGCGATTCGATCCGTGCTCTGGGACGCGGAACGGGGCAAGTTTGTGCCGCATCGCTATCTAGAGGAGGGATCGCCCTTCCCGCCGGAACTGAACGAGGACGCCATCTTCTTTCCGCTCGGTACCGCACTGGCCATCCGCGCCGGGCTCTTATCGAAAGAGGAAATCGCGCATTCCTGGGCGGCCACGCTCGAAGCCGTGAAACGGGCGGGCGCCGCATCGATCGGTTTCAGCCCTTGGCCTCCTTATCCGGAAGGCTGTTATGCGGCCAAGGGCATACAGCCTTGGGGTTACGCCAACGGCGGCGACTGGACCTGGTGGGGCGCGCAGACCGCCACGGCCTATGCCACCGTTGGTTATCGCGTGGAGGCGTACCGGGCCGGACTCCCCATGGTCGAGCGCGTGTTGCGTGATCGCGAGTTTTTCGAATGGTACGACCGCGATAATCGCCCGGCCGACAAGCTCGCGGCGCAGCCGGACGGCGAACGCGGCGAGGGGTGGGGCGCATTGGCCAAAGGCGCCGCCCAGTTTCGAGGCGCCGCCGGCGCACTGCTGAACCTGATTGATGAACTACGTTTGGGGGTCAAAGCCGCTTGACAGCATCACGCGCTATGCACAACCTAGAACGGTTAAAGGAAAATGTAGCCGAGTACGTTCGGACGTGTTGTTTTATTCCGGGTTCGAGGGTGGCAACCGGCGATCCGCAAGCGGACGCCCTACAAATGCTTTGAAATTCGCGCTGTAGGGCCGTCGCTCTTGTTCCGCCGTAGGCCTTGCGAAGGCGAATGCCGACGCGTCGGGATTAAATCGGCACGCTTTAACGACGGCGGCTACGGAATGACTTTTAATGCGCAAAGCAGA
This sequence comes from Kiritimatiellia bacterium, assembly GCA_007126995.1. Taxonomy (GTDB): domain Bacteria; phylum Verrucomicrobiota; class Kiritimatiellia; order SLAD01; family SLAD01; genus SLAD01. Next base: position 2,978 of record SLAD01000318.1, read on the forward strand.
TGAGCGGCGATTCTTCCAAACCTACGCGACGTGTGACCATTCGGGATGTGGCCCG
>SLAD01000376.1 GCA_007126995.1 Kiritimatiellia bacterium
GCGCGGCGTACAAGGCATGATTGGCGCGAAGTGCCTCTACATAGGGCGCGCCGCTGAAGATCCACAGGAAGCAGGGCAGGAAGGTCACCCACAATGTCAGCAGGGCGCCGATGGTGGCATACATGACGCTCGGCTCCGCCGCCGCGTGACGGTAGGCCGCCAGAAAGCCGACGAATTGGGTGACCAGGATGAGCGGACCGGGCGTGGTCTCGGCCAGTCCCAAGCCTTCCAGCATTTCGCCGGGTTGCAGCCATTGAAAGTGTTCTACCCCCTGTTGAGCCACATACGCCAGCACCGCATAGGCCCCACCAAAGGTGACCACCGCCATTTTCGAGAAGAACACCGCTATCTGGGAGAAGACATGGTCGTAACCGAGGATGGCCAGCAGGGCCCCGATGGTCGCCAGCCATAGGGTCAGACACGTCAAAGCGGCCCGTTTGGTGCCGGTATGAACCACGATATGTTCTCCAACATCCGGTGCCACTGCTGCGGCGTCTCGCTTGGCAACAATATAGCCGATCAGGCCGGCGCCGAGCACGACCAGCGGGAACGGCAAGTCAAAGGCGAATAAGGCGACAAAGGCGCCGACCGCCAAGAGCGGTTTCATAATGCCTTGCAGCGCGCGCTGGCCGATCCGAATCAAAGCCTGTAGGACGATCGCCAGCACCGCCGCCTTGAGGCCGAAAAAGATCCCTTCGACCACTGTCAGGTCGCCGAACGACACGTAAACCCATGAGAGCGTCAGAATCGCCACTGCGCCGGGCAATATGAACAGCAGGCCTGCAACAAATCCGCCCTTCACGCCATGCAGTAACCAGCCGATATATGTTGCCAGTTGTTGAGCCTCTGGCCCCGGTAGCAGCATGCAATAGTTAAGCGCGTGCAGGAAGCGTGACTCACCCAGCCACTTCTTCTCCTCCACAACCATGCTATGCATCAAGGCGATTTGGCCCGCGGGCCCACCGAAACTCAACAACCCGATGCGAAACCAAACGGCCACGGCCTCTTTAAATGGAACGACACTCAATGGCTATGCTCCCTGAACTAAGATTGAAGGAATGATTTATAACTTTGTATGAAGGGCGAGGTTCGGGTCAAGTGTGTGCGGTGTCCGCCTGAACACGATCTGTTCTTGTCGCTTGCAGCCCCCTTGCTATGCTTCTTGTTATGACCAAGAGTCTGCAAAAAGATGGCATGTAATCCGGATAATCCGGCGCTGGTGCCTGCATATATTATGCAGGCTGCATATCGTTCCGCGGAGCAGCGGGGTGCATCATACTTTGTCATTCATAACATGATCACGGAGAGTGTCAGCAACCGCCTTGTAGAGGTCGAGTTTGCGCATCAATCCGACATGCTTAAGGCTGACGAGGTCGTTGAGGCCACAGGCGATGACATCATCGCCTTGCCTCGAGTTGTGTTCGATGTGAACAACTTTCATTTCCTGCGCACGCCGTCAAGCGCATCGATCACCGCCATGCTAACCAGTGCACTCAATCAGCCTCGGTCGGATCCCGTTCGCATCGGCTCCCAGACCACCAAAGAGCCCTACTATATCGATGTACATACTGACCGGCTGATACTTTATCCGAGCGAAAAGGTTATCCCGTGGAGCGAGACGACGGATCAATTGGATCCACGTCTTATGGCTTTTCTGGATAAGGTTGGGGCGCAGCGAGACGAAGCATATATCGTCTTGCTGGTACGCCCGCACGCAGCGGCCAACTACCGTCATATAGCACGGCTCGTACGAGATAGAGGTATTGACTTGGGCAGCGAGTTATTCGAGGCCGGTCGATCCGTCGACTATGAACAACGGCGCACCACTCCCTCCTCCGTCATACGGTAGCGTTCATACACCAACCGGTGAATAGGGCCGTTGGCACGGGCTTACTCGCTTCTTGCTTTTAACCATACGCGTTATGAGATACAAAACGATGGGCAAATAAAGGATCACCCGGATAACGAGCGATGGCGGATAAGCGGCCTTTTCTTTTTCTATTGATGTCACTTCCCATCCTGTTGAGCGGTTGCGCAACGGTCGGGCCGGACTATGCCACGCCGGAGTTGGATGTGCCTGACGGCTGGCAGGGCGTCACTGGCGAATCCGACGAAGCGCTGGCGGAGTGGTGGACGTTGTTCAACGACCCGGCCCTGAACGATCTGCTCGCCGAAGTGCGCGCAAACAATCGGCAACTGGCGATGGCCGTAGCCAACATGGAACGTTATGCCGCGATGTATGGTGTGGTGCGTGCCGACGCCTTCCCGCAAATCGGGGCACAAGGTGCGGCGGAATACGACCGGCAGACCGAACGGGTACGCCGTCCGCCCGGCATGCCGGTTCCCGACAATCCCACCTGGCTCCATCAAGCCGGTTTCTCGATGGAGTGGGAGCTGGACTTGTGGGGACGCGTGCGACGTAGTCGAGAGGCGGCGCGTGGCCGCTGGGAGGCTGCCGAGGAAGATGTGCGGCATACCTTGGTCCTGCTGCAGGCGCAAGCGGCGGCGGAATATATTCAGTTACGCGCCCTGCAAGCGCGTCTGGCGACGGCGCAACGCAATATCGATTTGCAGCGCGACACACTCGAGATCGTGCGTGGCCGATTCGATGCCGGATTGACGGGCGAGGCCGACGTGTTCCAAGCCGAAATGAATCTTGCGGCAACGGAGGCGCAAGTCCCCTCGCTTAAGACGAAACGGGACGAGACGCTCAACGCCCTGTGCGTGTTGGCGGGCCTGTGGCCCGGCGCGCTAGATGCGCTGCGCGAGCCGGAACCGGTCCCTTCGGCGGACACGCTGCCGCACCTGCTGCCGGCCGAACTGGTCCGGCGTCGCCCGGACATTCGTTCTGCGGAGCGTGAACTGGCCGCGCAAACGGCGCGGATCGGTGTGGCGCGTGGCGAACTGTTCCCGAAGCTGGCCTTGGATGGCACTTTCGCATTTGCGGCGACCGATGTCGGCGATCTGATTTCCTCCGCGGCACAGGTGTTCAGTGTCGGGCCGGTATTGTCGTTGCCGGTGTTTA
>SLAD01000046.1 GCA_007126995.1 Kiritimatiellia bacterium
CTCGTGTAAATCGGCTTCCATGGCCTTGATCCCATCGTAGAGCGCTGTGAAACTCGCGCAGGCGTCTTCGGGAAGATGGTAGTCATCCGTGATGCTGCGCATTTTCGTCAGTACATTGCCCGCGTTTTCGTGCTCATATTCCATTTGTTGGACTGGATAGGCAACGCTGCCGCAATGTACCACGGGTCGCGGCCCCCCTCCTGTTATACATGCGTCAATGCCCTTGATGGCGGGGAAGAGTATCTGCTCCTCTTTCATCAGGTGGGGTTCGAGTTCGCTGCGCAGCGCATCGAAGGCGCGCCGCAACTTCTGGAGCATGTCGCCATGGCGCGCCTCATGCGCCTGCTGCACCTTTCCAAGAAGGGCATCAAGTCGCGGCAACTGTTCTTTCATAAAAATGTGATGCGTTTCCAGGATGTGGTCGGCGAGCGCCGTGACGGGTACGGCATTCCAGTCGGGTGCGGCGGCGTTCTCGTCGCCTTGCTGAAGCGCCTCTTGCAGTTCCTGCGCTACCGCTTCCCATTCCAGCCCCGCCCCGGCGGCGGCTTCCGCCAGCGTTTTTTTGCCGCCGCAGCAATAGTCAATACCCAGTTGCTCCAAGCAAAACCGCAAGTGCGGATGCTCCACCACAATCTCGGCTACCGTCTGGTTCGGTTGTATGTCGGAGATATGCATCTGGTCATTGGGATTGGTGTGTTCCTGTTTCACAACAATTTCCTTCTTGAAAACTCGTGTGTATGGGTTTCAGTTTTCATGCGTTGCGTTGCGTTGCCGGCGTTCTCATCAGCCTGCTGGTGACCGCCAGTGGACAAAATGGCCATGTGAATGCCTTCGACATAATGTATGCAACCACCATAGGCTTCCGCGTATTCGCGACCAGCCTCGACGCTCTAATCCTTGTTCTTGTTGGGTTCATTTGCCTTGTTGAACTTTTCTGGGACGGATGTGACCAGGTGTTCGCTAAGTTTCTCGACCATCTCATTGGCGACCTTGTTAGCCAAGGCATTGTCGGCCAAGGTCACGGTAGGCTCTACCGGGACATCCTCACTATGTGTTCTCATGGTCTGTCTCATAATTACTGTTGCTTTTCTTTTTCTGTTTTCTTCCATTGGGTGCGGCATGCACCCCGGTAATCTGAAAACGCTGTCGTTATAGAGTGATCACAGACTCACTTTCCGCAGCCGCAGTGCGTTGCTGATAACGGACACGGAGCTCATGCTCATTGCGGCGCCGGCAATCATCGGGCTAAGCAGCAAGCCGAAGAATGGATACAGCGCTCCCGCCGCCACCGGAATCCCCAGCGTATTGTAGACAAAGGCGAAAAAAAGGTTCTGCCGTATGTTCCACATGGTGGCGCGACTGAGGCGGACGGCCTTGGCGATGCCGCGCAGATCGCCTTTCACCAGCGTGATGCCTGCGCTTTGTATGGCCACGTCGGTACCGGCGCCCATGGCGATGCCAACTTCCGCTTCACTGAGCGCGGGCGCGTCATTGATGCCATCCCCGGCCATGGCAACGCGTTTTCCTTCTCCGTGAAGTTTCTTGACATAGGCGGCCTTCCCGGCGGGTTCAATCTCCGCTTCGACCGTATCGAGGCCGAGTTGTTGGGCCACTGCGGCGGCGGTACGACGGTTGTCTCCGGTGAGCACGACAATCTCCAACCCGAGCGCGTGGATTTCCTGGATGGCATCAGCGGAGGTAGATTTGATTGGGTCGGCAACGGTGAGAATACCGGCGGGCTTGCCGTCTATAGCGACAAACAGGGCCGTCTTACCCTCCTCTTGAAATTTCACACCCGACGCTTCCAGGGTCTCCAGCCCGCTAATATTTTCGTCCCGCAGGAAACCCGGTTTTCCAATGATCACCGCGCGCCCCGCAACGGTTCCCGCGACACCACCCGCCGTCACGGAACGAAAGTCCGTCACGTCCTCGAAGTCAACCGCCTGTTCCTTCGCGCCCTGTACAATGGCTGCGGCAAGGGGGTGCTCACTGCGCTGTTCCAGAGAGGCGGCAAGACGGAGAAACCCATTGGCGTCTACGTCATCAACAGGCAGGATATCCATGAGTTTTGGTTTTCCTTCCGTGAGGGTGCCGGTTTTGTCCACGACCAGCGTGGTGACCTTCTCCAGGCGCTCGAGCATCTCGGCGTTTTTCACCAGTACGCCTTCTTGTGCGCCCCGTCCGACGCCGATCATGATGGACATGGGCGTGGCCAGGCCGAGCGCGCATGGGCAGGCGATGATGAGTACCGCGACGGCGTTGACCAGGGCGTGCGCGAGTTTTGGGTCCGGCCCGATCCACATCCAGATGACGAAGGTGAGCGCCGAAACCACCAACACCGTTGGCACGAAAATCCCCGCCACCTTTTCGGCAAGCCCTTGAATGGGCGCGCGGCTGCGCTGGGCCTCGGCGACCATGTTCACAATCTGTCCGAGCAAGGTGTCGCTGCCGACCCGCTCCGCGCGCATAACGAAACTGCCTGAACCATTGACTGCGCCGCCTATGACGGTGTCGCCGACGGTCTTTTCCACCGGGAGCGGTTCACCGGTGATCATGGACTCTTCCACGCTCGAGTGTCCTTCGACTACCACGCCATCCACAGGCACCTTGTCCCCGGGAACCACCCGCAACCAGTCGCCGACCTTTACCTGGTCGAGGGGGACTTCATTGTCTCCGTCCGGTGCGACTTGTCGCGCCATGGGCGGCGCCAGGTTCAGCAGCGCCTTGATGGCGCTGCCCGTGCGGCTGCGGGCGCGGAGTTCGAGCACCTGGCCGAGGAGTATCAGCACAACGATTACGGCGGCGACCTCAAAGTAGATGGAGACCTTGCCCCCGTGCTGCATCGTGTTTGGGAACAGGCCCGGCGCGAGCATCGCCACCGCGCTGAAGAGAAATGCCGCACCCACGCCGATAGCGATCAGTGTGAACATGTTCAGGTGAAGGGTCAAGATGGAGCGCAAGCCGCGTCGGAAAAACGGCCAGCCCGCCCACCAGACCACGGGTATGGTAAAGGCGAATTGAA
>SLAD01000042.1 GCA_007126995.1 Kiritimatiellia bacterium
AGCTTTACAACCTAGATCTCGACATCGGCGAAACCCGAAACTTGATCGACGAGTATCCTCAGATTGCACAGGAAATGCGCAGTCTGTTCACGCGACTGATAGAGCGAGGTAGAGCTAGAGCCCATAGTCAATGAATTGATCATGGTTACTGTTGAGCCCGTAAAAAACATTTGCAGGAGGTGATAATGAAGAATTTGTCATTAGTGAATCGGACGATATCTGCACTGGCGATATTCGCCGTGATGGCGATCGGTTACTGCGCGGCGGCGGCCAATTTTGCGTCCGACTTCGCAAATACGCCCGATCGCATCTGGGTCGGGCCGCAATACTGGGCGAATCCGATGGAGGATTGGCAGGTTGTAGACGGGCGCCTGGAGTGCAGGTCGTTCGGCGGCGAACGCAACGTCCACGTCCTGACCCACCAGCTCGGCGAAGGTCCTGGCCGATTTGAGATTTCGGTCAATGCCGGGATGATCGATCATGGGCGAAACGGCTCGCTGGGTTTCCGGATCGCCATCCACGATCAAATCAACGACTATCGTGGCAACTGCTTCTTCGGGCAGGGAATCGACGCGGTTTTGCAGACCGACGATACGCTCGTTCTCGGTGGTCAGGAGTTCAAGATCGAGCCGCAGATTCCCTACTGCCACTGGAGCGAGCTGCGGTTGCACCTGCGCGCCGAGCCACATGGCGAGCAGCACGAGCTGACCCTGACGCTATACGACGCTCAAGGCATCGAGAAACTCGGCGAGGTTTCGACTAGGATCGCATCCCAGCGCCTCGTCGGCAATATCGCCCTCGTGAACAATCATCGTTCCGGGGAGCAGGGTGGACGGTTCTGGTTCAGAGACTGGCGGATCAGCGGTGACAAGGTGGTCGCAAATGAAGAACAGCGGTTCGGCCCGATCCTGTGGGCGATGCACACGCTCAGCGACAGCCGCAGTCCCGAGGGGCATGTGATGAGTATGACCGCCCAGATGCCGCCGCTCGGACGCGCCGATTCTAATACCGTTGAGCTCCAGATTCTGAGTGACGGCGAGTGGGTTGAAATTGCCAACGAACCGATCGATCCAGATGCCCGCACCGCCACATTCCGAATACCTAACTGGCGGGCGGACGAGAACGTTCCCTATCGTCTGGCATATGAGAGCCGGAAACGGGACGGACAGACTTTGCTCGATTTCTGGGAGGGGATCGTGCGCAAGGATCCGGCTGGACGCCCTGTTAGCCTAGGTGCGTTGACCTGTCAGTTTCACACCGGATTCCCCTATAAGCCGCTGGTCGACAACCTCGGACACCTCGATCCAGACATGCTCTTTTTTTCCGGCGATCAGGTATATGAGGGCAATGGAGGATTCGGAATCATCCGTCGTCCGGCCGATCGAGCAATCATAAATTATCTGCGCAAATGGTACATGTTCGGTTGGGCCTTTGGCGACCTCATGCGCGACCGTCCAACCATATGCCTGCCGGACGACCACGACGTATTTCATGGCAATCTGTTCGGGGAGGGCGGTAAACCCATGCCGGGGATTCACACTGGCTGGCTCGTCGGCTATCTCATGCCGGTTCAAATGGTGAACGCTGTGCACCGCACGCAGACAGCGCACCATCCGGATTTCTTCGACCCGACCCCGACCGAGTACGGTCTGAGCGTTTACTATGGCGACATGGTATACGGTCGAATTAGCTTTGCAATGCTGAGCGACCGTCAGTTCAAGTCCGCCCCGCACCATGTCGATGTGGGTGAAGGCAACCGACCCGATCACCTCACCGACCCGGATGTCGATCCGCTGCGGCTGGACGCGCCTGGCCTGACCATGCTGGGTGATCGTCAGAAGGAATTTCTGGAGCACTGGGTTGCGGACTGGCGCGGTGCGGACATGAAGGTGTTGCTGACGGGTACGACCTTTGCAAACGTTGCGACACACCACGGGGGGCCGCAAAACTTTCTGATCGCCGACCTCGACTCCGGGGGTTGGCCGCAATCGGCACGAAATAGAATTCTTGAGATAGCGCGCAAAGGAAGCGTCTTCCATGTCAGCGGCGATCAGCACTTGGGCACCCTCGTGCAGCACGGACTGGATGAACACCGCGACGCCATCTGGGGTTTCTGCACACCCGCGATTTCAAACCTCTATCCCCGCTGGTGGCGGCCCGACGAGATGGGGATGGCGCATGCCAACCGCCCTGAGCACGGCATAGACAATACTGGCGAGTATTTGGACGGATTCAGGAACAAGATCTTTGTGTCAGCAGTCGCTAATCCCCCCCTTCAGGCTTCGGGAGCCAACCGCTATGAGCGCCAGCAGTCGCTCGCTGCCGGATTCGGCTTGTGCATTTTCGATCCGGCTGAGCGCCTGATCGACATCGAGTGCTACAAGTTCTTGGCCGATGTCGAAGACCGAAGTGATGATTCACAGTACCCCGGCTGGCCAGTTCGGATAGGGCGGGACGATAATGACGGACGCAACGTGGTCGGGCATCTTCCCGAGATGCAGTTTCCGGCGGTTGAAAATGCCGTGCTCAAGCTATACGACGATGCTGGCGAGCTGGTCTACGCGCAACGCATCAGCGGCAACGCAGTCCGACCTTGGGTATATTCCCCGGGCGTCTATTCGGCGGCACTTGGTGATCCCGATGCTGATGAGTGGAAGTGGACAAGGGTTTATCGCGTCAATTGACAGCAGACAATTGAGGTCGACCAGCCATCTCTGGTGGAATGCTCTCTGTGCTCTTTCGCGGTCTCCCGAACGAGTACAGGATCGACGAAGCGGGTGGTTTCAGACTGTTATGTGGTTGTCAAAATTATTTTAGATGCAAACATTTCTTCTGTCGCTGCTGAACATCTTTTCAGGGGTTATGCATTCCGGGCGTTGAAACAGGCAAGGAATTCTGTACTGGCCGAATTAAGGGCGGCTGTTTCCGCAGTCGACCTTTCCTTTTTTTATCGAAGGATGTCATTCAGTTGTTGCGAATCTCCGAAAGTATTCTTTCCTGGTTGGGGACCGAC
>SLAD01000129.1 GCA_007126995.1 Kiritimatiellia bacterium
CGGGCGTGGAAGTCGTACATCTCCAAGCCCGTCGAATAGGGAAGATGAAGTTCACCCATCCCGCCGTGAAAACCACTACTATCGTGGCGGGATGAAGAGCTGTCACCGCTCGTTCCTGCGCGCGACATCTCTAACATCTGTAATTCCTTACCGGTGTACATATTCTTACCTGCACTGAGCGAAGTCGAAGTGTAATCGTGGGAATAGCCGTCAAGGCCGGCAATGCGCAGGCCGTAGGGGTAATAATGATTGATCTGCCAAACTTTTCCTTTGGCGGTGGTGATCAGAAAATTGTCAAAATTTATCTCCTTATCGGCACTCCCATTACTCACCCATTCGACAAGCTCAGGGCAGGCTTCTACGTGTAAGAAGCCGTCATTATCTATGGTCAGTTTTTGGGTGAGCAACTGTTCAAGTTCGTCCCTCACCGATACTCCCGCAAAAGAATCCGCGGCGTTTGCGTGCACGGGCTTCCTGACGGTCGTGGGGTTCTCGACTTGTAAGGCCCCGGAATTTGAAGTGACCGGGTTGAGTTGATTGTCGTACGCGAAATAAACCGGGCAAGGGCCCGGAATGATTGTGTTTGTCGTGTCCAAAGTGGTGCGGAGGGGCTTCTGAGATAGCGTAGTTGAGATTGACTTCACGAATCATAAATTTACGTTATCTGATAAAAAATAACATTGAGGTTTTCTACCCGTTTGAACTGCTTATCAGCTGTGATAAACGGCAATTGAAGGGTGAACGAAGTGGCCGCAATGATCGCGTCGGGAAGCTTCAATGAGGCTTTTTTTCTAATTTCCACGGTTTTATCCCTCAATTCATCGCCATATCCCACAACTTTACAAAGTGAAAGGAACTCCCGAATCATTTTCGTTGACTGCTTATTGAGTTTTGGAAAGGAAAGCAGCTCTATTTCAGTAATGAAAGAAACATAAACCGACTTATCCTTCAATATTTCAACCACTTCAGGGTCGCCTTTCAGGAAGTACAGGGCAATATTTGTATCAACGAGAATTTCACGCCCACTCATCTCTGATCTTCTTTTGAAACGCCAAGGGATCAATATCACTTTTAAGACACCCGGCAAAATCCATGATGCTCATTTTTCTTTTTCCCTTCAAGGCTTTCTCAATTTTTCGACGGATTTCGGTAGGGCTTGTACCTTTTTTTATAATTGTAACCATGGTTTCGCATTTAAATTCAAATATAGCGAAAAGGTGTAGATAACAGGTTGAGCGTCTTTGCCGAAATTCCGTAAAATTGAACGACTCCCGGAAAACAAAAAAGCCATGCTCATTGAGTTCCTTGATGGTTTTATCTTTAAAGCGAATGTGCAGCAGATGGCGCATTAATAGAGTGCAAAACTCTTTTTCAACTTTGCGAGCGCGCTTGTATGACTAATCTTTTTTTATAGAATGACAGTTCTCGTAATAATTGACGCTGATCACAATACCGCAATTCTAATCATTCAAATTAAACATTATGGACATCCGATATTCAATAGGACGATTCCGATGAATAGCTGGCCTGCAAAACCTATGATTCAACATCACTTCAACTATACTTTCTTTTAAACTATTTCCAAGTGGCTTATAAAACTCAAAATCCGAAGATCTCCCCACCGTATCAAGTTTAAAAGAAAAAACAATAGCCATTGATGTATCAACCAATGAAGGATACAACTCCAAAATAGTATTACTTAAAAAACGCTCAAGCTCCACATTCGCGCAAGAGAATACAGGTAGTTCATCTGGTAATCCCGTTAATCTTTCTTCACTTTTAGTCACCTGTGCCAAAGAACTAATATAAAAGCCCAAAAAAATAATGCAACATGCTAATCTCATACCTACCATCTTCTCGGAATTTTGTAAACAAATTGCCACCACTTACTTGAGTATGGAGTAAATTGATATGGGGTATTATATAAAAACTGATTATTACGATTCAATACACCCTCGACATTTTGAATTGAATTCAAAAATCTGTTTCCAGTTCCGTTAGGACTGTAAACATCTCCTGGATAAAGCCCTTGGTTCTGATATTGGTGAATAGCACCAAGGCGTTCTTCTGGCCATCTCGCTTGATCAAGGAATTCAGTGTCTGCCCGCTCCCAACCTGAACCTTGAATTCTGTTAAGATGATACGCCTCCTTAACATTTGTAGATTTAAGTGAACTAAACGAATCAAAAGCTTCATCTGTATATCTGATTCCAGTCTCCCCAGTTTTTAAGTTTCTATAAGTATGGCTTTGTCCGCCTGCAGACGAATACTTACCCTCAAATCCAAAATAATCGAGGGCATCTTGCTGCCAAACCCCATCCGCTAAAGTGTACGTACCTGCAGAAAAATCACTGAAAACATTGGAGTTAGTCTTGAACCCTTTACCCTTCATTGCGTTTTTCAAATTCTCTGATGTGGCTGTTGTGAATACTGCTCCAGCAGCGGCTCCCCATAAAGCTCCCTTTCCAACATCGTTCCCCCATAGAGCTGCATCAACTGCACCTGTTAGGGCGCCAGCTCCTGTACCTATGGCAAGATTCGCACCAAAGCTTAAACCTGCACCGCCAATTGGGGCTAAAGCACCGCCAAGGGCTCCAACCGCAGCACCCCTTCCTAATCCTTGCCAGAAAGTCGTGTTAGGATCATTGGAGGCTCTGATCGCACCAGAAGTTCCACCTATGACAGCACCCCACATCGCTGCATCAATAAAAACTCCAACCCCTGGAAGCAAAGCCGTAAAAATAAACTCCCCATCCGGATCCACATACATCACCGGATTATTTCCCATCGCCAGGTAAGGATTCGAGAACTGCTCCGCAGGGTCGGGCGCAAACCACCTGCCCAGCTGCGGGTTCCTTCGGCTCCGCTCAGGACAGGCTCCAAACCGGGCGTGGAAGTCGTACCCCGATATGGTCACGCACGTTTGACGGGAGGCATGCGTATGATGAATGGCGTGACCTGACGGGGCAGGCATCTCGAGGCCCGAACTCACATCTTGGTCGAATTCAC
>SLAD01000101.1 GCA_007126995.1 Kiritimatiellia bacterium
AAATGGTAGGGCGAGGCTGCCTGCCCGCCTCCGGAGGGTCCCTGCCGAGCCGCGATTCGGAATGGGAGGCCAAAATGAGAATGGCGGCCGTTATTCCGACCGCACTCGACAAGTTGCCCGGGGCTTCGTTAAAGTGAAGTGCACGTTAGAGTCAAAAGGAGGCAACATGAATCCCGATATCTCATCGCATATGAAGGAAGCACGCTCGTTTGCGCCGCCCGCATCATTTCAAGCCCAGGCCACCATCAATTCGGCAGAAGCGTATGAAACCCTTTACCAGCGATCGATCGATGATCCCGAAGGCTTCTGGGGCGAACAGGCCGGCACCGAATTGGAATGGATGAAGCCTTGGGATAAAGTGGTTTCCCACAATTTCGAAGACATTGGTAAGTCGGAAGCGCCGTATGTCCAATGGTTCTCCGGCGGACGCCTCAACGTTTCCGCCAATTGCCTGGATCGACACGTTGCGAACGGACGGGCGGATAAAGTCGCGATCCTGTGGCAGGGCGAAGATGAGTCGCAGAAGCGCCGCTTAACCTATCGTGAGCTGCTCGACGAAGTGTGCCGCTTTGCGCATGTGCTGCAACAGAACGGCGTGCAAAAGGGAACGACGGTCACCCTGTTCATGCCGATGACGCCCGAGCTGCCTATTGCCATGTTGGCCTGCGCCCGCATCGGCGCGATCCATTCCGTGGTTTTCTCCGCCTTCAGTGCGGATGCCTTGCGGAATCGCATCCAAGACTGCGGCTCGCAAGTAGTCGTCACGGCCGATGCTGGCTTTCATGCCGGCAAGACCATCCCGCTGAAAGCCAAAGTGGACGAGGCCCTGCAACAAGCGCCCACGGTTGAAAAGGTGATTGTGTATAAACGTGCGGGGGTAGACGTGGAGATGCAGGAGGGGCGTGACCTGTGGTGGCATGATGCGATGGGCGCCGCGGATGTGACGACAGACTTTCCGCCGGCGGAGCTGGAGTCGGAGGACCCGCTTTATATCCTGTATACCAGTGGCAGCACCGGTAAGCCCAAAGGTGTACTGCATACCACCGCAGGCTATTTGCTGCACGCGCATCTCACCTTCAAGACGGTCTTCGACTACAAGGAAGAGGATATCTATTGGTGTACCGCTGACATCGGCTGGGTGACGGGGCACTCCTATTTGGTGTATGGGCCGCTCTCCAATGGGGCCACGACGGTGATGTTCGAAGGCGTACCGACCTATCCGGAACCCGATCGCTTTTGGCGCATCGTAGCCGAATACGGCGTCAATATCTTCTACACGGCACCCACGGCCATCCGCGCCTTGATGCGGCTGGGTGACCAATGGCCTGAGCGACATGATTTGTCAACCCTGCGCCTGCTCGGCACGGTCGGTGAACCGATCAATCCTGAGGCGTGGATGTGGTATCACCGCGTGATCGGACGTGAGCAGTGTCCCATTGTTGACACCTGGTGGCAGACGGAAACGGGTGGCATCATGATCACGACGCTGCCGGGTGCCGTGCCGACTCGGCCGGGTTCCGCCGGCAAGCCCTTCTTTGGTGTGTATCCGCAGATTCTGCGCGAGGACGGCTCGGAAGCCGAAACGAATGAGGGGGGCAGCCTGGTGATCTCGCGCCCTTGGCCGGGCATGATTCGCGGCGTATATGGCGATCAGCGACACGAATTGATCAGAAACGTGTATTTCTCGCGCTATCCGGGCGTCTATTTCACCGGCGACGGCTGCCGCAAGGATCCAGATGGCTACTATTGGCTGCTGGGCCGGATCGATGACGTGATTAACGTGTCCGCCCATCGATTTGCGACCGCAGAAATCGAAAGCGCATTGGTCTCGCATACGGCGGTGGCGGAAGCGGCTGTTGTGGGTTTTCCGCACGAGACGAAGGGGCAGGGGATCTACTGCTATGTCACGTTGAAAGAAGGCCGTGAGGCCTCCGATGACTTGCTGAAGGAACTCGTGCAGCATGTCCGTAAGGAGATCAGTCCGATCGCCACGCCGGACCAGATTCACTTCACCAGTGCGCTGCCCAAGACCCGTTCCGGCAAGATCATGCGGCGCATTTTGCGCAAGATCGCGGACGGGCACATTGAGGAAGTCGGCGACACCTCGACGCTGGCCGATCCGAGTGTGGTCGACGCGCTGATTCAGGGTCGCAAGTCATAGCGAAAGGCAGGCCAACGTACAGGTATGCGGTTCGCGGTCTATACGTCAGAAGTGCTGGATCCCTACTGGAATTTGGCGGCGGAAGAATGGTTCTTGGATCGGGCCGCTCAGCAGGAGCCGGTCCTGTTCTTGTGGCGATCGCGTCCGGCGGTCATTATCGGGAAGAACCAAAATCCGTGGCGCGAATGCGACGTGTCATGGATGCGTGCGAACAATGTCGCGCTGGCCCGCCGCATATCCGGTGGTGGCGCGGTCTACCATGATGAGGGCAACTTGAATTACGCATTTTTCATGCAGCGGGAAATCTATCAACCCGAAGACATCTACGAAATGGTCATCGACGCGTTGGCCCAATTCGGTTTACAGGCGACCCGCTGGAATCGCACCAGTCTGATGGTAGGCGACCACAAGTGTTCCGGCAACGCGTTTTGTCTCCGACGAAATGCCGCGATGCATCACGGCACCCTGTTGATCGATGTGGAACTCGGCCGGCTCTCGCGTTCCCTGAAAGCGCCCGATTGGCAAATTGCTACCAAAGCGACCGCTTCGATTCCCGCGCCGGTCCGCAATTTGGCGGAATGGAATCACTCCATTAGCGTGAAGCGAGTCACGGAGGTGTTGGCGACGCAGAAGCCTACGAAGATCGATCAGACCTGGAACAGCGGGGATTTAAGGGATCGTGTGGCGGAATTATCCTCGTCCGAATGGTTGTTTGATCGAACGCCGCCCTTCGAAGCATCTATCCCCGGGGCGAGTAGCACGCGCATCAAAGTGGAGAGGGGACGAATCGTATCACGCGATTCGCGTGAGAACTGGCTCGGGCGCCCCTTTCAGGAATGGG
>SLAD01000236.1 GCA_007126995.1 Kiritimatiellia bacterium
ATCTTTCGCCTTAATCTTCTTCTGATTCGCCGTTTTCCAGGATCACCCGGGCGAACTTTGCTCTTCGCGAGAGGCTGTTACAGAAAGGACAGGCAATTAAGCGACGGGACTCAATCCCACGGGAAGAGATCAGGAATCAGTTCGTAGTTTTTCAAGGCCTCAGCGGCGAGTGGCGAGACGGGATGGATGGCGCGCGAGATCGAATCTACCGCTTCTGCGGATATCGGGACCATGGTCACAAAGCGAACTCCCACTTCCGGAGTTTCCGCGCGACCATGTAGCCGGGGCTCGAATAGAAAATCGGCCATCCGGTCATTGGGATTCAACAAACCGAGGAATTCCAGACCCTCCGCTTCAATTTCCGTCTCCCAAATCGGCGCAGCATAGGCGTAGTGCGTGCAGTTGAGACTGGCGAACACACCGGTGCCGGGCGGTTTGTCCAGGCTGGCAACCGCATCGGCGACAAAGGATGAAATCATCATCTCGGTTTCGAAGCCCTCAAAATCCCGCTCGATAAACTCGGTCAATCCTGGACAAGCCTGCGCCACAAAGCGCTCTGGATCGCCGCCTTTTTCCACCCAACTCTCCAGATAACTCTCGTCCTCGACGGTGACCGGTGTGCCAAAGAGCAAGACGATCGCGTCAGGATGCTCAGCGAGCGTTTCCTCGAACAACAGGCTGCCGGTTTCCACGATACCCAAGACCGGCACCGCCCCCTCCTGCGCGTAGGCACAATCAGGCAGCAGGACTGAGAGCGTGTTACAGGCCACCAGAATCACATCGGGTTCGAAGCGCTGTCCCATATCTTCCAATGCATTGTTGAAGATGCGCACACGTTCTGCACGAGTAGGCAGGCTATTGTAGCCGGTTTCCGCATCGAACAGGGCGTTGTAAAACACAATGTTCATTGCGGCGTGGGTTCGGTCGCTGACTGCGCGGCGAGCAATGTCGGCCGCCACCGTGAGCCCGCCGAGTCCCGAATCCGCGACCACGACGGTGAGTGATTCGCGCTCGGCTAGCTCGAACGGTTCTGTTGCCCAGGCGCTGGCGCCAATGGCCAGTCCGGTAATCACGGCAAGTAGCCGCGATCCAGATGATCGCAGAACAGCACGACCATTGGCACGCAGACGGTAGAGACGCGTTTCAAGTTGGGTTGAAGAAGGCATACTCACTCCTGTCGCTAACTCTTTGCCACGGACGAACCGATCAGCCGTTTACGGTTGGAATAGACTTTCAATCTTGGCACTAATCTCCAGACGGCGTTCGACAAGGTGCATGGGCACGTTGTAACGTGCAGCAAGTTGATCAAAGAAACCGTCCTCGTTGCCTTCTCCCCAGACGACGAACACGTCGGATAGTTCGGCTACCCGCTCGATGAAGCCATCGGATAACTCTCCGCGTCGCGATTCGCCGCCAATATGAATGCCGACCACGGTAATATCGTTTTCCTTGGCGGCCGCGAGCAGCGCCTCCATGCGTCCCCGTTCTTCACCGACATCCAAGCCGGCCGCTCCGAGTCCCTTGGTACTGGCGCCGACGCCAATCAGCAGCGTGCGCACATCGCTCAAATCGGCAGCGGTAGCCATTTCGTTCAATTGAGCTTGCACGGCGTCACTGCGACGCAGCATGGCCTGAACAAGCCGCGCGTTATTTCCCTGCCCGACATCCACGATGAGGGCGGGGTTCTCACAGCGAATGTCGGCGGTGTCAGCGTGAGCACTCGCGAAAGGTGCTATCGAAACGAGTCCAACGAGCAATATGGAAAATATCCATTTCATTTTCTTCTCCTGATCAGTTGTTTTCTTGCGGGTTTACTTCCTCTGGGCTCCCCGATTCATCGTCTCGCCCTGCCCACCATGACTCCACAGTGCGCCGAGAAAAGTCCAAATTCAATTCAAAAACATCGGGCTGGTCCGCATCGTATGGAATGTCCGTCGCACGGGCGAGCCCGCGGACATTCAGCAGGTGGATCACCGGAATATTATGACGAACCGCATGGAGCAGTACGCTGTTGCCATCCGGCGCATCCCACACACCGGGTCTAATCGGCCCGGCAGGTAATTCCAGCAGACGCGCGCCCGCCCCGAAGTTGATCGCATGACCGCCGATGTTGATCAAGACTTGCGCGGGGTAATCTTCAAAGAACGTGCTAATCCGCCAGTTATAGCTTTCGCGAAAAGTCGCGGGCACCCGGACCGCTGTCGACGATGGCATCTCCTGAATCTCTTCCATTCGTCGCAACACATGCTGCATAACGTATGGCTCGCTGCCATGCATGCGATCACGGTTTCCGCCCGGCGAAAGTCCGCGAAACGGCGTTGTAATCAGACCGGACTCCAGCAGGGTCTGCTCCATATCCCACAAGTCGAAGGACTCGATGCTTGCGCCATAACGCGAGGTGCTCAAGGAAGCAATGATGACCGGTTCGCACTCCAGACTTTCCACGGCGATACGCGCGGCCAGTATCAATGCGGGAAACGAGCCCGATGCGGCGATCGCCACACGGTCGCCAGGTTGCAGCCCAAAGTCGCGTAACCAGTTTCGAATCACCACGACCCAAAGCGGATGCGTAGTGGTGCGTTTGGCACTGAGAAGGCCGGAGGTTGTTATCAGTCGAGATTCCTCCACTCCGATCAAGCCGGTACGCATGTGGTCCGTCCGGCTAAGCTCTTCGCGTTCGGCGGCAGTTAAGCGCTGGTCACGCGCCTCGTATAGAGCGCGGCAGGCCATGACATGGGTTCGTAGAGCGGCAAGATCTCCCTCATCCAAGGGACGTTCAGCCCGGGCCAGGTGCCCCGAACTAATCGCTAAGCCGACCAAGAGGAGCCAGAGCCGTAAGCCATGTCGCCACGACATACACCCCCCCAATGCTTCATGCGGGACACAGCGATGTACAGATCTTTGCATCAAGGTATCAAGCCGGCGACCGTTTGTGCGCCTGCAGGGTGCTGTCCCGGCGCGTGCGACGCGCCGGAGCCGATCGGCGGTTCACCGTCAGGTCC
>SLAD01000271.1 GCA_007126995.1 Kiritimatiellia bacterium
ATAATCGCCGAAATCCAGCGTCGCGTAACCGGGCTGTCCGGGAAACGCATACGAAGGATAAAAATAGGGCGCAATCCGGGCGCGCCATTCATCGGAATCTTCGGATGCCGGATTCCAGGTGATGTAGTGGTTCCGCATCTCATGATTGCCCGGCCCCACGATCAACGGGATCAAGCGCCCATCGGGAGCGCGGAACCGAGTGTAGAATGACTCAAAGTACATATATTCCGCGAAGATCAGGTCGGCGCGCCCGTCCGAATAGGCCAAATCACCGCCGATCATCAGGAAGGCCGGATCGAGCGCCGCTACGGTTTCCGCCATCTGGTCGGCCACCGTGCCGTACAGAATGTCGCCCGTAAAGGCTGCGGTGACCGGCTCACTCAGATCGGTCGGCATAGTGCGGAAGGAGTAGATTTCATCGTAGCCATCCACCTCAAATTCATAGTCCGACGCGGCATCCAGTCCGGTGATTTCCGCCCAATGCACCCAGCGCTCCGAATACGGAAACGGGTGCGTTGAATCGGCCGTCAACGCGGTCCACTCGCTCCCGCCCACCGGTCGCCAGCGCAACTCATCCAAATCTGGATCATAGGTATGCCAATGCACCGTCATCGTCGCAGTCGGATCCTGTTGCCATGTCAAATACACAGCGGGAGGCTTGGCGATTTTGCCGTCCTCGCGGATGTAGAGCCGTCGATTTTCACCAGACTCATACCCGCCCTCCATTCTAAACTTGAACCGATAAAATCCGGGTTCCAAGTCCACCGCGCGAATATCCAATTCCCATACATCATCACCGACGTTCGTTAAGGGATGACTCGTGTCCCAATCCTGCTCAGAGCGGAAATTGACAAAACCCGCTTGCGGGTCCTGAAAGCGCAAGTAATAGGACGGTGTATAGCCCGGAAAGCGTCGTTCACCCAGGGTCAATGGCGCATCGCTGCGGGGCGCCGACGCGATCGTGAACTGATTGAAATAGAGATTGTGCTCGGTCTGCGATCCGGAACCGGAAATGAAGAAGCGTACATCGGCCATCGTGCCCGACTCAATCGGCGCCTGATTGGAAACGGTTGCCTCGATTCCGCCTGAACGCTCAATGGTCCAGTCCATATGGCGTTCATGCTGTGTGAAGGTGAACGTAAAGATCGATTCTGAATCATAGCCCCCCATCGACGCGCCATTATCCAAACTCGCCTCCTGCGAAGTCCCGTTCCGGATGAAGTAGCCATCATGATTGACCAGGAACAGCCACAGCGTCGTGCCGTCGGCATTGCGCAGATTGAACCCCCTCGATCCATCACGGAAATTGACCGAGACCTTGAAGGATATCGTGTCGCGGGTTGTCAACACCGGTTTCGCAAAGCGTTTCACCGCCGCAGCAAACGGATTCGGATCGCCGGACGGATGAGCAAACAATCCGAAAGACTTCCCGTCCACGTTGATATCGCCCCCGCCCAAAGCTGAATCGCCGATGAAATGGCCGGCCGAACTCCAGCTTTCAGAAACCGCCTCCAACGTCCATTCGGCCGAATCCAAGGTGCCGCGATGCGCGCCGGAGACCCAATTGTCGCCCGTAAACGAATAGTTCGACGCGTCATCATTCGCGTGGGCGGCAAACATCGTCACGCCCCCCACTCCAATGGCAACCGCCATGAATCCACGACGAATAAAATCAGATGCCGTCACAACACACTCCTACTATGAACACCACACACAGATCGTCGATGCTTAGCACACTTGCAACGCCTTATCCAGTAGCGGCGAATAAGAAAACCCTACTCGGCGCAACACGCCCCCTCACCAGCACTGCCGATCTGCAAGCGTTTGCGGGCATCGCGAAATGCGAAGTAGGCGAGCAGGATCAGCAAAAAGATGGCGGACACGACGGCCAGGCCGGACGCGTGCTCATGGCCGACGTGATCGTGAATCCGCATGGCCCGCATATCGACGAGGAAATCCAGAAAATAACCGAACAGCAGGCTGCTGGATATGATTACGCTCAAGTAGATCGCGATCACGCGACCACCAAACACCCGATAGATTGCACCGATGGTCGCAACATTTGTGGCCGGACCCGCAACCAGATACACCAGCGCTGCGCCAGCAGGCAACCCGGCATGCACCAGCCCGGCCGCGATCGGAACCGACGCCGTCGAGCAAGCATACATCGGCAATGAAATCAGTAGCGCCACAATCAGGCCGCCAAACCCAGAGGTATAAGGTGAATCCGCAAAGAAGTCGGACGGCACAAAGGTCGTCAGCGCGGCCGACACCAGCACACCCATCACCACCCAACCCCATACCATATAGAGCAAGTCATGAATTCCAAAGGACCAGACCCCCTTCACCTTCTGCCCCCAAGTTTGATAACGCGATGTGTTGGCCTCGGACGCACGCACAACTTGAGCGGGTTCCTGCTCGAGCGTCTCTTCCGGACCGCCAAACCGTTGCGCCAGCACGCCCGCGAATAACCCGGTAAAGAACGAGCTGAGCAGCTTGAACAAGGCAAACGGCCAACCTAGAAAGGAATAACTGACCAAGGTGGTGTCGACTGCCGTCTGAGGTGTCGCCACCAGAAAGCTGACACTCGCGCCGCGGCTGGCCCCGTCCTTGCGCAATCCGATCCCGGCCGGGATCACACCGCAACTGCACAACGGCATGGGCACGCCCGCCAATGCGGCTTTGAAGATACCGCCGAACCCGGGACGGCCTAACTGGCGTTTCACCGCGCCAGGCGGGATCAGGACATGGATCAGACCTGCCGCCAAACAACCCAATAGCAGCCACGGTGCCAGTTCCAACAACACGGCCCACACGTTCTCAACAAATCTTATACTTAGCTCCATAACGCCTAATCCTGTAACGTCGTCAGCCACGAATCCGTTAGCTCGCGCAACGAATCGAACAACGGCACGCCGGCCCCGGCCAACCGGTCGCGATGCTGATTGCCTCCCGCCACCAGCACACAGCGCACCCCCATCACCTGCGCCACCTCAAC
>SLAD01000266.1 GCA_007126995.1 Kiritimatiellia bacterium
ACGATGTTTGTGGGCAATTTCATGCCCATCTCCGTCTACGGCATTCTTGTGCTAGTCCTCGCGATTCTCTACCCGCTTTGGCAAAAACTCACCCGTTCCAAGGGGATGTTGCGCCGTTCTGAATGGGCCGTGATCCTGGTGCTGGTCCTGGCAGCCTGTGCGATCCCGGGTTCCAACCTGCTGCGCCTGTTCACGCCCGCCCTGATCATGCCGCATCGCTACGAACTGACCGAGCCGGGCTGGCAACAGCAAGGCGTGATGGATTTGGTGCCGGAAGGCATGCTGGTGGACATCTCGGAGGATCCCGATGTCGTGCTGGGCGGCTACACCCGCGGCTTGAAAGAAGCATCCGATTCGTTATCCATCCGCGAGGTGCCCTGGTCGGCGTGGCGCTCCTCGATGTTCTTCTGGATCCCGATCATATTGAGTCTTTGGATCGCTTTGGTGAGTTTGGCGGTGGTTGTCCATAAACAATGGGCGGATCACGAGCATTTGCCGTATCCCATCGTCACCTTTACCAAGGCGTTGTTGCCCGACGAAACGGGCAATCGCAGCCCGGTCTTTACCAATCCCATCTTCTGGCTGGGCTTGGGGGGCGTCTTTGTCATTCATTCCTATAACTATCTGAATGTGTGGTTCCCTAACGTGTTGTTCGGTCAGATTCCGCTTGGCATCGATTTTTCGCCGTTGGCCGAGTTATCGGATACCTTTTCGCAGGGTGGGGGGCGCGTATTGCTGGAGCGTTACACGATCTATTTCACCGTCGTAGCCGTGGCCTATTTCCTGCCCAAGGAAGTCTCACTCTCGCTCGGTATTGGTCCCTTCATTTGGGTATTCATTGCGGGCATCTTCGCCACGTACGGAATCGGCACGAGCGGTTGGCAGGGTACCTGGCCGTTCGGATTGACGATGGATTCCATGATGATTATGGGCGCCTACTTCGGCATGCTGCTCGTCCTGCTCTATACCGGTCGACAGTATTACGCGGCGGTGTTCCGGCGGGCGCTGGGTTTTAACGCGAGCGAGTCGGTTGGATCCTCCGCGATTTGGGGCGCCCGCTTCTTCATGCTGGGCATGATCTTCTTTACCATCTACGCCGCCCGAATTGCCGGTTTGGATTGGCCGATTGCGTTGATGTTCGGATTGGGCTGTGTGGCGGTATATTTGGTGATGGGCCGACTGCTGGCCGAAACCGGTCTGTTCTTCATTGTGGTTAGCGGTACGCCGGCTACGATCTTGTGGGCCTTGTTCGGGGCGCGGGCGCTGGGTCCGGAAATCCTGTTCCTGATGTTCATGCTGTCGCTGGTGCTCTTCTACGACACCCGCGAGGCGTTGATGCCGTACGTCGTGAACGGCCTAAAGCTGGCGGACGACTGCAAAGCCAAGGTTGGGCGTACCGCATTCTTTGTGGTGGTCGCACTGATGATCGGGTTGGCGGTTGGTATTCCCACCACGCTGTACTTCCAGTACGAGCGTGGCGTGGACGTATCGCTGTGGAAGATCGAGCAAGCGAAGCGCCCCTTCAACGAAACCATTAGTATCATGCAGCGGCTGGATGCCCAGGGGCAACTGGAGGAGGCCGGACAGGTTACCGGGCTCAGCCGGTTCAAAGAAGCCTCGCCGCACCGTAACGGGTTGATTGTGTTTGTGACGGCGGCGGCCTTGGTACTGATCTTTTCCGCTTTACGATTACGATTTACTGGATGGCCGCTGCACCCGGTGATGTTTCTGGTCTGGTCCACCTATGCGGGCGATTCATTTGCCCAATCGTTCTTATTTGGGTGGTTACTGAAGATACTCATCACCCGCTTTGGCGGAGCGGGGGTGTATCAACGCTGTAAACCGCTGATGTTTGGCCTGATTGCAGGTGAGATGCTTGGCGGCGTAATTCCGATGTTTGTAAGCCTGATTTATTTTGTGGTCACGGGCGGCGAAATTCCGCGTCCATTTGAGGTCATGCCCGGCTAATGAAGAAGATCGATGTCCAGAACCAACCGGTGTTGAGTCCCGGCCGCATCATTCAGATTGCGGTGACGGGGGTGAAGTACCGTTTGTTCCGCGCCGTGGTGACGGTCGCGGTGATCATCGTGGCGATGGCGTTCCTCATGAACATTCTGACCGAGAGTTTGATCAAACGCGCGATAGCGGATTCGGTGCGCGAACAGATTGAGGATTTGCACCGCGTGGATCGCTGGATTGCGCGCCTGACCATGCCCCAAAGCGGCGAAGAATTGTTGTTCGTGCTGGCAGAGGAAGAAGCACCATCACCAGTGCTGGGCGAAATCTCCACCATGAGTGGCTTGTCCATCGACGCGCTGCAAGCCCTGCGTCCGAAGGCACAGGAAGCGGTCCGCTATCTGAATTTCTTCAACGAAATCGATTTTGGGCGCCGTCGCGTATTGGTTGGACCGGTGCAGGGTGTGGCAACCTTTGATCGCCTGAGCGCTGATCCGGCGTGGCACCAATTCACGAGCAACTTAGCGGATATGCGCGTGCTGCGCTTCCCTGAGGAGCTCTCCGACTTCCAGGATTTCCTCGCCGAGTGGTCCGAGCTTCAGGCGAAATTGGAAACGATTCGAGAAGGCCAGCAGCGTAGCATCGAGCAGGTGCGCAACGCCATTGGTGATCGCTCTTTGATGTCCGCGTTGTCTGACGCGGATGGCGATTTCGGCGATATCATTCGCCAAGCGGGGTTCTCGCTCCCGGATGAGACCGCAGCACTATTGGTGCGTGATGTGCGACGGGTGAAGAACACGCAGTTAATCGAATCCACCATCAATATCGCTGAGGTGCGCCAGGCGGTCGCGGCGGAACGCGATGTGTTGCCCGGCGATGTCACGATGCGCATGATCTGGCGCCTCCTGCGTAATCAGGATCGCGCCGAATGGTTTTTGGGCGTGATGCGGGACGCCGAGCTGGAAACGGGCGATCTGACGGCTGAGCGCTTGGAAGCGATCGCCAATCAGCGCGCCTATGCGCGACTGCTAACGATTGCCGAGCAGCAGACGATGGAGGCACAGGGTGGCCTGATGGGGATCGGCATGCGCATGACGTGGCTTGCGTTTGTGTCCATGTTGGTTTGTGCGGTGGGCATCGCCAACGCCATGTTGATGTCGGTCACCGAACGCTTCCGCGAAATCGCCACGCTGAAATGCTTGGGCGCGCTGGATGCCTTCATCATGAGCATTTTCTTGATCGAGGCGGGGCTGCTGGGATTCGTGGGCGGCTTAGGTGGCGCCATCGCTGGACTGCTGCTGGCGGGCTTGCGAATGGCGGTTATTTTCCAGAGCCTGCTGTGGACCGCGTTTCCCTGGCAAGACATTCTGGTGGCGGGGCTCATCTCTATTGGTATCGGCGTCTTACTGGCCGCGATCTCCGCCGTTTATCCCTCTTTCCGGGCCGCTCGTTTGGCCCCCATGGAGGCCATGCGCATCGAATGAGTACAGCCACTGAACATAAGGTCGAGGATATCGCTTCCGCCACGGGCGGCAAGCGCGTGATCATTCGATCACTCGGCATGAAAAAGATTTATCGTCGCGGCGAGGAAATCACGCATGCGCTGCGTGGCGTGGATGTGGAAATCTATACCGGCGAATTCATTGTTGTGATGGGACCGTCCGGTTCTGGCAAGAGTACGTTCTTCAACATGATCGGTGCGTTGGATAGTCCGTCGGAAGGTCGTGTCTTCATTGATGAGGTCGACGTGGCCCAGTTGACGGCAGAAGAGTTGGCATTTCTGCGCTGCCGCAAAATTGGCTACATTTTCCAATCCTACAATCTCATTCAGTATATGACCGCGCTGGAGAACGTCACCACGCCGATGGCGTTTGGCGGTGTAACACCGGATGAGGCGCGGCGGCGCGGGATGGACCTGCTGGAATTGGTGGGATTGAAAGACCGCTGGTTCCATCGCCCCATCGAAATGTCCGGCGGCCAGCAACAGCGTGTCGCTATTGCTCGTGCGCTGGCGAATGAGCCCAGTATCCTGTTGTGCGACGAGCCGACGGCAAATCTGGATCACCGCACTGGCGACGAGATCCTGGAAATTTTGCAGAAATTGAACAAGGAGCGTGGCGTCACAATCATTTGCGCTACGCATGATCACCGCATGATGAATATTTGTGATCGATTAATGTGGATCCGCGATGGCGGGATCGAGCGTATTGCGCAGCGTGATGAAGTTGAAGTGGAGCTCGGAAGCATTGAGTGAGCGGTTTTCCAGTCTGGTTTGGATGTTGGCGGCATTGCTGATGCTGCCCGCGATGGTGTCTGCCTCGCTGCGCGAGGACACGGCGGTGTTGGCGCAACATCAGCATCGCCTGTCCGGTACCCCGGAATACTGGGCGGCGGCCGATTTCGTGGAGCAGCGCCTGCGCGATATCGGCATCGAGGAGCTAGTGGTCCAGGAGTTTCCGATTGCGCAGACGCAGGTCCTGCGCTGCGAGCTGGTTTCGGAAGCGGGCTCATTAGAACTGATACCCGGACGCCCCAACGGAATTGTTCCGCCCACCTCGCCGGTTGATGGCATTGAAGGCGAGTTGGTTGATTTGGGCGATGGCTCGGACGAAATGCTCAACCGCATCCCCGTGCACGGTCGGATCGTGATCATGGACTACAACGTCGGCATACAGTGGTTGAAAGCTTTCCGGCTGGGTGCGCGGGCGGTGATATTTGTCGAGGCGGACGAAGCCGATTCGCTCAACAGCCATCACGTGCGGGGGCAAGCCAATTGGCCGCGCTTCTATTTTCCGGGTACCCGCGAGGAGTTGCCGCTGAACGAGCAGGTCACGATCCATTCCGAAATCGTGTGGGAGAAGACCGTTGGGCGCAACATCATCGCCTACCTGCCGGGCACGGATCCTGTCTTCGAGTTGGGCCGCGACGAGGTGATTGTGATTGGCGTAAATCTCGACACCTTCGGCGAGTTCCCACGCTATTCCCCGGGCGCCCGGTCAGCCGCCAATGTGGCGGGTTTGCTGCGACTGGCGGAAATCTTTCAAGAGAATCGACCGCGTCGTCACATCGTTCTGGGGTTCTTTGATAATCAGGCCCGGTCGCACGGTGGGGTGGTGGCTTTCTACTGGGCATTGGAAGACCGCATTAGCGAGGCGACGATCCGGGCGCGTCAGCGATCCTGGCGGGATGAAACCGATTTCTTGCGCAGTATTTCCAGCATCATGGAACAAGAGAATCCACTGGATCACTTCGGCGAGCGGGGCGGCCGTCGGCTGTCCGAGCGGATTCAGAACACGGCGCGGGACATGGCGCTGGATTTGCGCAGCGTCCTGATGGACCTGCGCGAAGAGGCCAATCGTCTAGTGATGGAGTACGAGGTGGTGGATGAGGCCACCGTAACACGAATTGAGCAGGAAGTGGAAGAGGTGCTCGAGGAGTTTAATCGTTGGAACGATCTGCGACGGGCACTCAGTCGGCGTCGTCCGGTTGAACCGGAATTGCAGGATTTGTTGGAAAAGGTGTTCGACGCTGTTCGCGAACGTATTGCGGCGCGTCAAGGCGAGCTGGAAATTCAAGAACGTGAATTGGCCTCAGCCGCGAAGCTGCAAGAGCTGTTGTCCGGTACCTGGATTTCCTTGCATGCGTCCCTTTTGCTGGGTGACAGCATGCCCCGCTGGGGTGTCTTAATTGGCGGCGATTCGGATATTCGCAACGCCGAAGGTGATCAGCCGGGACTCTATGGCCGCGTTCAGCAGAGCTTCTTGCGGGCCTATAACCGGCTCGATTTGGACGGTCGCGCCCCGCAGAACTTTGAGCGCGCTTCTGTCGATGCCACTCTTACACAGCCACGTTTGCTGTGGGCTGCGCGCGGCTTGATTCATGGCGGTGAAGTGGCGGGGCGGTACGGCATTTATAACATTGCCTTGGGCACCACGCACGAGACACTGCCGCGGGAAGGCACGCCGGCCGACACCGAGGATCGGCTCGACATCGAGCGACTGGCGCAGAACATCGAGGAAATGGCGCAGATGTTGACCGCGATCGGCGATCAGCCCGGCCAAGTCGGTGACGTCGAAGCCGTGGCCGATCAACGGGGACTTTCGCTGCGGCGGGCGATTCCGACCGATCATTCTTATATCGTGCCCCGTTTCCGCAACGATGCGACCGAGGGCGCGTTGACGATGGGCCGTCACCGAGGTAGCTCGATTCCGAATTTGCCGATCGCCGGGGCCGTCATACAGGTAAATTGGACCGAGCCTTGGAACCGAATCTTCTGGCCACATAATAAATTTGCCGCTTTCGATCCCGCCGCGGTTGTGATTAGCGACGAGAATGGTGCGTATAGTCTGGGCGGCTTGCCTAAAGAGGATACGTGGCCGCAGCCCACCGCGTTTGCCGCCGAATTTGATCGCCGCGGTCAGGTCATTCAGGTGTCCGACATGCGGTCCCGTGAGGGCCTCCGGTCCCGCTTGAACATGCTGCGGGCGCGGGGCGCGTTCTATATGATGCCGCCACGTCTATGGCCGGATTCCGCCACGGTATTTGACGCAATTGGTAATGCCAATCTGGGCGGTGACGGCTCCGAGCGCGGATATGTGCAGACCTTGGACGGCGTTGTCAGTTTCTTCCTGGAGGAGACGGTCAGCGACGCCAAAGTGTTCGGCATACGCTCGGCGATTGGCCTGGATAATACCGACATTGACCCGGAGGCCAGCGCCATGCATGAAGCCTTGGGGCGTGGCTTCCCGATCGACAGCAATTGGCTGGATATCCGAACGTCGTTCCAAGGGGCCGGCGACCTCTGGCGCATCAATGAGTCACGCCTCGCGCTGCTCCGCTCGCGGGATATCCTGAACAGTTCGCTGGAAGAGTTGCACGGGCGAGTGGAGGATCTTTACGCCACAGCCCTGGAAGAGGAACAGGGACTACGCGCTGAGGCGCTGGCCGCGTCGGCGCTGCTTTCAGCCCGGCCGGTTTACGAAAACAGTCGCGCCATCATGGATGACCTGGTGGCGGCGGTGCTGATTCTGCTGGCGCTGTGTATCCCGTTTGCCTTTGCACTGGAACGACTCTTGATCGGTGCGAGCCTGATTTATAAGCAAGTCACGTGGTTCGTGATCTTCTTCCTGATCACGTTCGTGATTCTGTATTTATCTCACCCCGCATTTGAGGTGGCGCAAACCCCGATCATCATTTTCCTCGGATTCGCCGTGGTGGTGTTGTCGGCCTTGGTGATCTTCATCATCATGCAGAAATTCGAAACGGAGCTGAAAGCGCTGCAGGGACTGACCACCACCGTGCACGTGGCGGATATTTCCCGTTTCAACACCGTGATGGCCGCCATGAGCATGGGTATTTCCACCATGCGTCGGCGCCCGCTGCGCACGGCGTTGACGGCCGTGACCATCATCTTGCTGACCTTTACGATTCTGGCCTTTGCCTCTTTTGACACGCAGCGTGGCATTGTGCGTCTGTTCGCTGCGCCGTCGCCGGATTATACCGGTGCGCTGTATGTGCCGGCTTCCCGTGGCACATTGAATCCCGATTTTGTGGAGCTCATCCGGGCACGTTGGGATCAGGAAGCCGATGTCACCACGCGCCACTGGGTCTGTCCTGAATTTCCCGGCGATCCCGATTTCGTCGTCGGACACTCCGACGGCAGCAATCCCGTGATTCTGAAGGGCATCCTGGGCATTGAACCGACGGAGCTGAAACATCGCTCAGACCTGCGGACCTTGTTGCAAATCGATGACCCCAAAATCATCGAAGATCATGTTTTCATGACGGAAGCGGTGGCGACCTTACTTGACGTGCACCCCGGCGATCGCGTCGTGGTGAAAGGTATCCCCGTTACCGTTGGGCCACTACTGAGCTCAACCCGCTTCACGGCCATCACCGACATGGACAATTCCAGTGTCATCCCGATTGACTACGCCCAGATGCAGGAAACCCAAGCCGGTCAGATGACTGGGGCGCCGGACGATTTAATGGGCGATCAAATCAACTGGGCCAATCTGCCCACCGATTCCGTCGTGATTATGTCCGACGAGAACTGCGCCCGGGCGGGCGGCAAGGTGAGCTTGATTCACATCTACACGGAAGACGCCGAAAGCGCGTCACAATTGGCGGAAGATTTCGCTCGCATGATGGATCGCACGCCTATTTTGGCCACGCGACAAAATGGTGTGTACCGGCATGTGCTGGGTACGGTCGTTGCCGCCAGTGGAGTAGGGGACTTGTTGTTCCCGGTACTGTTGGGTGGTCTGGTGATTTTCGGCACGATGTTGGGATCCGTGGCGGATCGCGAGAAAGAAATCTACACATTCAGCGCGTTGGGCCTGGCGCCCCCGCATGTTGCCAGTTTGTTCTTTGCCGAAGCCATGGTTTATTCCGTCTTGGGCGGTATGGGTGGATACTTGATCGCACAAGGATCACTGAAAATACTGACAACCTTGGCGGAGTATGGCTGGGTGACGGTACCGGAGATCAACTATTCCTCCACCAACGCGATTGTCACAATTCTGATTGTGATGGCGACCGTCCTGATCAGCGCCATTTATCCCGCCATCAAAGCCTCCAAGAGCGCTAATCCCGGCCTACTGCGGTCGTGGCGTCCGCCGCCGCCGAAAGGTGATGTGCATGACATCGTCTTCCCGTTCACCGTGTCCGAGTACGATTTGACCGGCGTGATCAGCTTCTTGAAGGAGCACTTCGAGAATTTCAGCGACACGGGCTTGGGCGCGTTTATGGCGCGGGATACGGCGATGACCAAAGCGGCTGACGGTTCGCTGGGCCTGAAGGCCAACTTGGCGCTGGCCCCGTTCGATTTGGGCGTCACACAGGGTTTCGAGTTGCAGAGTGTGCCCAGTGAAATCAAAGGCATCGATGAGGTGCGGATTCGATTGGTGCGCAAGTCGGGCCAGCCCGGTGACTGGCTGCGATTGAACCGGAATCTTTTTGACGATCTGCGTACCCAATTCTTATTGTGGCGCTCCATACCGAAAGAGATCATGGAGCAGTATCGCGCGCAAACCTTGACTCACTTCAAGAAACACGATGGCTGAAGAACGCATAGATAAAGAGCTGGAAGAGTTCCGGCAGGTCATGGAAGTGCCCTCGACCTTCGAGGACGGCTTCAGTTGGACCTCGTTGTTGGGCGCGGTCTTTGTGGCCCTGCTGATGGTGCCGGGCGCGATCTACATGGGCCTGCTGGCCGGTGTCGAAAACATTGGGCCGGCATCGCAATGGGTGACCGTGATTCTCTTCATCGAGGTAGCCAAACGGGCGCAGCGGACGCTCAAACGGGCGGAAATCTTCGTGTTGTTCTTCATGGCCGGCGCCGCCATGGGGTTGCCGTTTAACGGCTTATTGTGGAACCAGTTCTTCGTCCGCAGCGATGCCGCGATCGCGACGGGCGTTGCGGCGGAACTGCCTTTCTGGTTCGCACCCTCAGTGGAGTCGGAGTCCTACGATCTCCGCACATTCTTCCATATCGATTGGTTGCCGGCCATCGGCCTAGTGATCTTCGGCACATTCTTTGGCCAGTTAGCCAACATGGTGTTGGGATACGGCTTGTTCCGCGTGGCCAACGATGTTGAGAAGCTACCGTTCCCCATGGCGCCGATTGGTGCGCAGGGCATTATGGCACTGGCCGAGGACGCCGATGAGAAGAACATCGAACAATCAGAAGGGCGATGGCGATGGCGGGTGTTCTCGATTGGTGGGGCACTGGGCTTAGCGTTCGGAACGGTGTATCTGCTGTTGCCGACGTTGACGGGTGCGATGACCGGACAGCCGATTACCATTTTGCCCATTCCCTTCTCCGACTTCACGCCCCGCACCGGGAACTATTTGTCCGCGGTCGCGACCGGTATGTCCTGGGATCTCGGCAATTTGATTTTCGGTATGGTGTTGCCCTTCTTCGCTATGGTGGGCGCCTTTGTCGGCCTGATGGCGACCTTCATCTTGAACCCCATCCTGTATGAATACGGTGTGCTCAGCAGTTGGACGCCGGGTGAAAGTACGGTCAGCACCCTCTATCTGAATAATGTCGATTTCTTCTTCAGCTTCCAGATCGGGATTGCGATCGCGATTGCCGTGGCCGGTATCGGTCAGGTTATACGCAGTCTCCGTGGTGCAAAGAAGAAGGCCGATCGACAGACCTCGACGTTGCCGCAACCGGCCACCAGCGCATTGCCCGAGGGACGGGGAGATATCAAGATCTGGGTGGTGTTGGCGGTCTACCTGTTCGTTACCTTGACCTATATCGGCGTTTCGGGCTGGCTGATCGATTGGCATCGTGGCGTCATGATTGTGCTGTTCTTCCTCGGCTTTGTGTACACGCCGCTGATCAGTTACGTCACCGCTCGTCTGGAAGGTATGGTGGGGCAGGTCGTCGAGGTGCCTTTCATTCGCGAGGCGGCGCTGATTTTGAGTGGATATCAGGGCGTGGCGGTGTGGTTCCTGCCGATCCCGATCGCGAACTACGGGCAGATGACGGTGTTTTACAAGCAGTGCGAATTGACCGGCACCCGTTTTACCAGCATTTGGAAGACGCAGGTTGTGCTGTTCCCCATCATTTTGCTGAGCTCCATCTTCTTCATGAATTTCATCTGGGGCTTGGACGAAGTGCCTTCGGCGGTTTATCCCTTTGCCGATGAGATTTGGAAGCTGCATGCCGAGAATGCCTGCATTATGTACTCCGCCACGCTGGGCGAGTACTCGATCTTTGAGGAAGCGTTCAGGGCCTCCTACATTGCGGTTGGCGCGATATTTGGCGGCATCCTCTTTTGGGGGCTGGCTGCTTTGGGCGCGCCGGTGATGTTGACCTACGGCGTCGTAAGAGGCTTGGGCCAGACGATGCCGCACGCGGTCATCCCGCAGTTCATCGGCGCCCTGATCGGCCGCTATTATTTCCAGCGCAAGATGGGCCTGAAATGGCGTCAATACATTCCCGTGGTCAGCGCCGGCTTTGCGTGCGGGATGGGCCTGATCACGACCGTCGGCGTCGGCATAACCTTCTTAAGCAAAGCGGCGATTCCGTTGCCATTTTAGGATAAAGCATGTCGGAAGTACTCATAGAGGTTCGCGGTGTCAATAAGGTATTCGACTTGGGGAAACTCAAGGTGCATGCCTTGCGCGACATGGAATTGGATATCATGCGCGGCGAGTACCTTTCGATCATGGGACCGTCGGGCTCAGGCAAAAGCACGCTGTTCAATATGATTGGCGCATTGGATACGCCCACGGCCGGCACGATTAAGGTGGCCGGCGTGACGTTGAAGGAGCTGTCGAGCCGTGAGTTGGCGTACTTCCGCGGCAAGCACATTGGTTATGTCTTTCAGCAGTTCAATCTG
>SLAD01000118.1 GCA_007126995.1 Kiritimatiellia bacterium
ACCCTGAGACGGGGGAATACACCATTCTCAAGATTGCGTCCGCATTCGATGTCGGCAAAGCGATCAATACCGGGCTCGTTCGCGGACAGGCGATTGGCGGCATGTTGCAGGGCTTGGGAACGGCCTTCTGCGAGGGCTATATATTTGATGAGCAAGGACGTTTGCTGAATCCGTCGTTTACGGACAATAAGATTCCGACGGCGATGGATTTGCCGTTGGAGGTCGACTCGTACGTGGTTGAATCGGCCCAAATCGACGGACCGTACGGGGCCCGCGGCGTGGGTGAGCATTCCATGATCTCCGTGTGCTCGGCCTTGGGCAATGCCTTGCAACAAGCGGTGGGCGTTGAGCTGACGCATATGCCGATGCGCTTCGAGGATGTCTGGCGCGCCCTCAACAACAAAACCCCGATCGATAACTGGATTACCAAATCCCCCGTGGGATCCTGCCGATCTGCTCCGGAGCTTCGTCGACATGAGTGAAGTGGTGCGCGGCAAGATCATTGCCGGAAAATATTTCGATTCGGTGTCCTTGATGCTCGTTGCCCGCGATATGCAGGCGATGGACGATGTGTTGGACGCCGCCGCCATCATGGCGACCGCCGAGAACAAACGCATTCTGTCGTCATCTAAAATGGACTGGGCAGGATTGGCGGAAGCCGGTGACACCGATTTGGCGTTGGGCGTGAAGGCCAAGAGCGAGGAGGCCGCAAGCGCGGCACTGGAACAGGCTGAAACCATGCTCAATCGGCGTAAGTCGGGCGGGGGAGGCGATCGCACCTATCAGCCGCGGAGTTTAGAAAGCGCGCTATCCGAAGCCCCGGACAGCAACCTCGCCCTGATCTCTGTGGCGGGCAAGTACGCCGCCGATGAAGCCCGTAAAGCCTTGGAGAACGGGCTCAATGTCATGATCTTTTCCGACAATGTGCCGCTAGAAGATGAAATTGAATTGAAGACGCTGGCCGATCAGTCAGGGTTGCTGGTGATGGGGCCGGATTGCGGGACAGCAATTATTGGCGGCGTCCCGCTGGCGTTTGCCAATGTGATTCGGCGAGGACCAATCGGTATCGTCGCGGCATCGGGAACGGGGCTACAAGAGGTCTCTTCCCTGATCCACCAACTCGGTAGCGGTGTCTCACACGCACTGGGGACCGGTGGACGTGACATCAAGCAGGATGTCGGCGGCCGATCCTACTTAACCGCGTTGGAACTTTTGAAGCAGGACGCGCAGACCAAAGTGGTTTGCATGGTGTCCAAAACGCCATCTGATGCCGTGTTGAAAAAGATTGCCGAGGCAGTTCGTGATTTAGGTAAGCCCACGGTGGCGATCTTCATTGGTGCAGATGCATCGGCGCTGGCTGACTCCGGTACGCTGTCTGCTGCCACGCTGGAGGAGGCCGCACATCTGTCGGTCGCACTAGCGAGTGAAGGCAATGTCGAGCAAGCGCATGCAGAGTTGGCGAATCGTGCGATTCCTGCTCCGCCGCATGCAGTAACATCCACGAAACGCAATCTGCGCGGACTGTTCTGTGGCGGTACCTTTGCGCAGGAGGCCTTGCATTTGTTGTTGCCGCAGCTAGGTGAAATCCAGTCGAATGTCCATGAGCCTTTGGCGAATCCGGATGATAGCGAAGGCCACACGATTGTGGATATGGGCGGTGACGAATTTACCGCCGGAAGGCCGCATCCGATGATTGATTACTCCTTGCGAAACCGCCGCATCTTACAGGAGGCGCAGGATCCAGAAGTCGGTCTAATTCTGTTTGATGTCGTGCTGGGTTATGGATCGAACGAGAACCCCGCCGACGAATTGGTTCCAGTATTGAAACAAATCCAAGCCATGGACGATCCACCGCTCCTGCTTTTCCACGTCTGCGGCACAGACGACGACCCACAAGGACGATCAGCCACCATTGATGCACTGCAAAAGTCAGGCGCAATTTGTGCCCCGTCAAATGCGGCGGCAGCGAGTTGGGCGGGGCAATGGCTGACGGGAGGGCGATCATGAAGTCACTGATTAACGATCCCTTCCATGTCATCAATATCGGTGTCGAGGACTTTGCCCGCACCATCGCGAAGACGGGGGGTACATGTACGCATGTGGCGTGGCGTCCGTCCGTCGGAATTCCTGCCGCGTTGCGCGCCACGTTGGCCGCGTCCCGCGATGCCATTCAGGCCGCCAATCAAGAGGCCTTACAACGGCTGCAACAGGCGAAACCGGTGCTGATCGATATGGGCATCGCGCGTGACACGATTCCCGTTATGCAGGATCGACTGCTACTGCACTCGGGGCCGCCGATCACGTGGGAGCGTATGTGCGGGCCGATGCGCGGGGCGATGATCGGAGCCGTCTTATATGAAGGGCACGCCAAGTCAGTCGAGGAAGCGCGTTCGCTACTCGAGTCAGGGCACTACGACTTTGCCCCCTGTCACCACCATCAAACGGTTGGCCCTATGGCCGGTGTCGTGTCGGCATCGATGCCGGTGTTTGTGGTGGAAAACCAAACCTTCGGCAACAAGGCCTTCTGCACACAGAATGAAGGGCTAGGGAAGGTACTGCGCTATGGCGCCTATTCCGATGAGGTCGTGAAACGCCTGAAATGGATGGAAGCGACCTTGTATCCCGCCTTACAGCGCGCCATTCAGGCCTCGGGCGGCGTTGATCTCAAGAACATGATCGCCCAAGCGCTGCACATGGGTGACGAGGTCCATAACCGCAATCGGGCCGGCACCTCGCTCTTTTTGCGGGCCATCACGCCGTGGCTCGTGCGGACAGCGGAATCGACGGAGACGGCTGCCGAGATTATCGAATTTATCAACGGGAACGATCACTTCTTCCTAAATCTATCGATGCCCGCCAGCAAATCCTCACTGGATCCAGCGCGTGGCATCGCCAATAGTTCGATGGTCGTGGCCATGGCCCGTAATGGCACGGATTACGGCATTCAATTGGCCGGCACTGGTGACGAGTGGTTCACGGGGGCCGCGCT
>SLAD01000084.1 GCA_007126995.1 Kiritimatiellia bacterium
CGATCACTGGTTTGTCCATGCTGCACGCTCCTTTCTGTGATCCGATAATGGCGCGTAGGAGCTGTTCGATAAAGAAAAAACGGGCCCGCTCCCCAAGCATCACAGTCAATAAGTTCTCTCGCTAAACGCGTGATAAATGAGATGAATGCGCTTGAAGCGAATCACTGGGAGGGGCGAGCTCTGCGAGCCCGCAAAAGCCGGGCGTGCCGCTTTTACTCGTGAACGATTCGTTGCATTTGCCCGGCGTCGCAGAGCTCCGCCCCAGCTTGTCGCTAACCGTGTAGTGCGGGGCATTTGCGAGAACGGAATGACCCTGCACCAAGCATGAGTCGGTATGCCTCAGAAGGTATAGCTCGCGCCAATCTCAAAACTGCGCTCAGGGCCGACATAAATGCCTTGGCGTAACCCCGCGATATACGTTTCATCGGTCAGATTCTTGACCGCGCCGAACAGTGTGAGGTTCGGGTTGACCTCGAACCGGCCGGTCAGGTCAATCGTGTAATAGCTCGATACTAGACCACCCCAGGTGCCGGTCTCTTCGGTGGTCAGATCCCGCACATTCATCCCGTCACCGTATACCTCGCCCGTATAATTCAACAGCAAGGCGGTCTGCAGACGACGATATTGATAGCCCAGTGAAACGTTAGCCATCCATTCGGGCGAATACGGTAACCGATTGCCTTCCATCGCGTCGCCGGGCCGATCTTCACCGAATTCTGCTGTCGGAATCCAGGTGACATTGCCATCAATGCTAAATCCGTTGTCGAACGCGTAACCGGCGGAGGCTTCCATCCCTTGGATCAGCGCGCTCCCTTCGTTCGGGTTGCGGATGCCGGATACGCCGGGATCGACTTGATTGGAGAAATCCATCTGAAAGGCCGTTACCTCATACGTGATACGTCCATCGCTGCCACGCACGCCCAATTCCACATTCACCGAGGTCTCCGCCTTGGTGGGCGCATCGTCGGCTCCGATTACGCTGCCGACCAGTGGTGGCGCAAAAGCGCGATACACACTACCGAAAATCTGAGCGAGGGGAGCGAACCGGTAGGTCGCCCCAACGCCCGGCATGATCTCGGTGTTGGAGAAGGTTTCACGCGGGTCGCCGCTGCGGCGATCTTTGCGCTTCTGTTCGTAGGTCTCCATCCGCAAGCCTGCCGTCAAAGAAAAGGCTTCGGTGAAATCAAAACGATTCTGTGCAAAAAGCGCCAAACTGTCGGCTGAATCGACGCGGTTGCGAAGCAACGGTTGATTCGGTTGCCGTGGTGTCGCCCGGTCCGCGCGGAGCGTCTCATCCAGCATCTCTTCCGTCATCACGCGCACGCCCAGCTCCGTCTCATGGTTGATGTCCAGCGTGGTATGACGAATGGTCATGCGCGAATCCACGCCAAAGCGTTCGAAGGAACGGTTATTACCCTGCACTTCGTCGCTGTAGTTCCAGATCCGAAAGCCATCAGCATTGGTGGTGGTTGGATTGTCATCATCAAGCTGAAAGCGCCAGTAATCCCGGTTCATGTAGCTCCAGTAGGCCAGTGTCTGCAAAGAGACATCGGGATTGATTTGCCATTCGTGAGTGAGGTCGAACGCCATACGCTCGGTCAGGAACCAGTCGTCGGGCGCGGGATTAAACCGCTGGCCGGCCCGATACGCTTCGGGGAAGAGGCCGCGATAGGAAATGTTCGCGTCCGTTTCGTGATACAAGAACTTGGCGCCCAAGTAGTGATTTTCCCCGATGGCCGTTCCGCCCTTCACCATCACATCGGTCATGTCATAGCCCTTGTCCATGAAACCATCGCTGCGGGCCCGCGTCACGATGCCGCCGATCCGCGTCATGCCATCCGCTGTGCTGGTACCTGCTTCGACGGTGGCCTCGCGGGTATTCCACGAGCCAACCCGGCCACTTGCCGTCACGCCATCATCCGGCGTCTTGGTGATGTAGTTGATCACGCCACCAATCGTGTTTGGGCCGTAACGCAGCGACGCGGCCCCACGCAACACCTCGACGTCACTCATGCGCTGAATCCGCGGGTTGAAATAGCGCGAGTTACCGACAAAGATACCGGGTTGAATCGGCACGCCATCTTCCAACACCAGCGTTTTGTAATCACCGGCGGGCAAACCACGGACACCCACATTAATGACCACCGCGTTTTCTTCCTCGCCTTTAACATAGATACCCGGCACACGCCGCAGTACCTCTTCCGTGGAACGGGGCTGTATTTGATCGATCACATCTTCATTCACCACCGAAATGGCCCCGGGCAAAAACCCGGCATCTTGCGGCTTCCCAAGCACCGTAACGGTGCCGAGCTGAATCGCACCCACCTCCGTTTCCTCTGCCCATACCGACGGATACACACCCATCGTTGCCATCATCAATAACACTATCCCAATACGTCTATTCATCTACTACCTTTCCTGTTTCGGCCTTCTCACACATCTCGTCGCCACAATCGACACAGTGCGTGTGCGATTAATAGATCATTTGTATGACATGTCAAACAAATTATTGATATGGCTAAACAATTGGGTCAGGACGATTCCATATGACAGCCCGCAGCAAGGCGGTTTGAGGGTAAGTGCCGCGTCCGCATCGAAGTCCCTGCTCGTTCACGTCTCATGCTGTGCAATGATCCCAGCGAAAACCAATCCATCATTGCAAAGAAACCCAACCCAACAAAGCTGCCCACCATTCTCCTCGCAAATCGACCTAAATGAAAAAGTCCAGCTTTGACATCTACATAAAAGTCCAGCTTTGAAATCTACACGGCAGATCTGCATCGCGATCTTGACCTCAAGGGAGTGCCAGACTATCGTTACGCGCTTTTACGCAATATTCCGTTTGTATTGAGGTATAAACGGGTTCATTCGAAGGGACAGAGATGAATGTGGTGATTGAAGAGGCAGGTACCTGCCGGAAGACATTGAAGATTGAGTGGCCGGCGGAGCGGGTCGAGAAAGACTATCAGGCGACGCTTGCCCA
>SLAD01000308.1 GCA_007126995.1 Kiritimatiellia bacterium
CAAACCCCGTATCGATGAATTCGGCGGCGGCGCGTTTCTGGTCCGGCGTGGTAAACCCACGATCTGGTGTGACGCTGAACAACAGGTCCGGACGGTTGACTACCGGCGTATCAACCGGCATCGCCGCTCCGCCAATCAACAAGGGGGGCGATGATGAGCCGTATTTCAGGAGGATCCATGAACGTATTTAAACGAACCTTTGCCGCCCGGAGACATCCTCCGGGCAGCCCGTTGCGCACACGACTCAACCGCGATGCCCGCACCAGCGAGTACATGCCCTCACATCGATACATGCTGGTGGACGACAAAGGCGTTCCCGCCCCGTATTCCTACCGAACGAAATCCGAAGCCGTGGACGCGGCGAGGAGGCTGGCATCGTGACTGCGAAGCGCATCAAACAAAAGCCCTACAGCGTTTTAGTCATCTACCCAGATTATGTATCGGACGGCCCTGAAACCTATTACGGGTTTGTGCGGGCAGAATCACCATCCGAAGCAGCCGACAAGGCGCAGCTTCAGGCAGCAAGAGCACTCAGGCATGGTGACGAAGTGGACCGCGACGATCTGCGCGAACTAGCCAATGACTTCAAGGTGGAACTGATTATCAGGGGACACCAAAGGGGGCTGGCATGGGAGTAGCAACAAGAAGCACGAATCGAGGAGAAAACGCATGCCCCTATCAGACAACTGGTTTAAGACCATCGAGGAGGCCAGAGACAGACTGGTCGAATTAATCACAAAAGGCGTTGAGCAGCATGGCAGGTGGAGCTGTTCGACCTGTCCGACGGGTGCCGGCTACGGCTGGGATCCGTTGATGCATGAAGCCCTGGTCTGGTTGCAGGCCAATCCACCGACCGGCATCAAGATCACTCACCGATATAGCCACGAATGTTACGACTGGCTGGCAGTGACCGATCTGGACAAAACCGGATGCCTGACCGCTCAGGAGAGGCTCGATCTAATCAGTCGCATTGCCCAGCACTGTTACGACCATACGGAAAGCTGGGAATCCATCGGCAACGGTGACGGCCTTGCTTATCTGTTCTGGGCTATTGCCGCCAATGATGGATCGCCGTTCGACACAACACTGGTGCCGGAAAAGTACGCCGAGCTGGTTGCCACAATTAAATCCCATCCCGATGGGTTGTGGGACCAGCTTGAATCCATCGGGGCGACAATCTGATTAACGGAGGAGCCCACAAGAGGAGATAATCTATGCCAGCTACATGTGGGCAGGAAATAAGAGGCTAATTTTCATCATTCATAAAGGGGAGGAAAAATTTGAAGACCTATCAGCTAGTCGAAGGACCAGAACCGCTGCCATCGGAGAGATGGATCAGGTTGCCCAAGAAAGGCCCATGTCCCTTCTGCGGGCTGTCTCGGGCTCACCTTTATCAGCTCATCAGCCAGAACAGGATCAAGTCCGCTTCACTTTGCCAGCCGGGCAATCTGACAGGCGTCCGCCTCGTATGGCTCCCTTCCGTATTAGCCTACATTGAGAGACACGTTGAAACACAAGGAGACAAAGAATGAGCCACTTTACAACCATACAGACCCAGATCCGGGATCTGGACGCCCTTGCGGAAGCCTGCCGCGAACTGGGTGTTGAACTCACGACAGGCGTAACGGCCCGGGGCTTTGCCGGTAACACCCGTGAGGGTGAGGCCGTCATCAAGCTGAATGGCCCCTATGATATTGCCGTCAACAAAGCCACCGAGGATACCTACGGCCTCACCTGCGACTGGTGGAACGGACACGTGGCCAAGGAAGTCGGCGAGAACTACGGCAAACTGCTGCAGCTCTACGGTGTCTACAAAGCATCACGGGAAGCCCGTAAGCGCGGCTATTCCGTCCGGCGGCAGTCCCTCAAGGATGGCAGCATCAAGCTGGCGATTGGAGGGGTGTAATCATGAAGCGAAGTATTGAATTGGTGATCACCCCAGCCGGTGACCTCAAATTGGACGCCATCGGCTTCAAGGGGCCGGACTGCGAGAAGGCCACGGCTTTTCTGGAAAAGGCTCTCGGCCAGATTCAACAGCGGGAGCATAAGCCGGAATACAATAGCCGCAACCGCATCACGCCGAGGCAGCAGGTCGGATCATGAGCCCGGAAATGGTGCTCGTGATCACACCCAACGGTACCGGACACGCTTTATACGACGAAAAGATCGACCTCAACACGCTGGGTCCGCTCTATATCGAGCGGGCCACCAGCATTGAATTCGACGATGAGTCTCAATACTGGCGTGTCTATGACCGTGACGGGTTTCCATTATTCAACTCCCCGTCCCGACAGAAGTGTCTGGACTGGGAACGCAAATACTTCAGCAACCCCGACCGCCTGATGGAGCATTCTCTGTCGGGCGGAGCAAATCAATCTATGAAAGGAGGAGACAATGGGTGACTGTTGCAGTCTGCAAATTACACTGCGGCGTCAGGATCTTGAAGCCTTTGGCAAAGCGATTGGCTACCACAATCCCTGTACCTGGTGGGATGAGTTGTACCATGAAGACAACCCCGCTGTTGTCACGGTTTCCGTGTACGAGGCGAACTATGGCTGGCTTGACTACCGCATCGCCGCCGCTGAAGCCGGGATCACCTTTACCGGGCAGCATGAATCGGGTGGCGGCTATGGTCCCTGCGTGTTCGCCGCTGTTCGCGGCCTGCATATCGAGATGCCGGTCGACCATGACGGCTATCTGGTCATGGCCCTCGACGACGAGCTCAATCCCATTACCCCCCTGGAGGACCTCCGGGCCTTCATCGAACACAACAAGGCCGCCGAGGACATCCTGCATCAGGCCAGAGAAGGAGATGAACATGACGACCGAACTCAAGAAGACTGTGACGCGGCGCTGCTGCGAGCCACATAACCACCGAGGTAAACGCCTGGTCGTATCACTCGAACCCGGCGACGTGATCTGTTTCCGAGAGGAACGATCCCGACACTATTTCAGCGCACCTCTGAGCAAAGTGTACC
>SLAD01000204.1 GCA_007126995.1 Kiritimatiellia bacterium
AATCGATGCAGCGGTTTCCGCCCAAAATCACGAGGATCGTGGCGACGGGTCCATGGGGAAGCCGTGAAGTGACGGTCACCTATCTTGGCGCGGAGGCAGCGGGCAGGGTCTATGCGGGCATGCCGCTAAGGAACGGATACGGATTCATTGCGCGGACCGGCGGCCCCCGTCCAAGCGATCGCCGGATTGGCCTGCAGATATCCGTTAAATGACGGCCCAAAAGGAACACCATGGATCGAGCCGGAATTAAGGATTATGAACGACTGTGCCGCCTCGCTCCGGGCCTTCCGGAAACCTTGCCTGGGGCGCCGTCCCCGCAATCCCGCAGGTGGACGTTTGGGTTGATTCCGTTTTGCGTCCCCTCATCCTCTCCCTCAGCACGGGACGTGGATGCCTTGGGCCCGACCAGCTGGTTTCAGGGCATGTGGCCGACGGATCCTTCCATGCCCGAGCCCAAGTTTCCCCACTTCGAGATCGACCCGGTGTGCGTCGGCGATCCGGGCGTCCGGATCCGGAAGGCAACCTACAACGATCCGTCACGCCAGGCTCAAGCGCCGGTGTTTGAATTTGCTTTGAAGCAGGACGACCGCGAGCATCCCCTGTATCGCGGGGGACCATCGGCCCGCATTCGATATCGCACGGGCAATCTGCTCCATCTTCACGATGACGCGCATGGCCTGTCGCACAGCTTCGAGCTGATCGTGCACACGCACCAGCTCCTTCTCATCCGCATCCGACTGCATGCTGGAGGCGGGACGCCCTCGTCCCGGACCGCCGTGACAATGAGCGCCCGCTTTGAGGCCGCCCATGCGGGCGTGACGGGGGAGGACGGCGCATGGCGATTGCACAACGAGCGCGGATGGCATGTGGTGGCCACGTGCGCAAGCGAGGCTCCCGGCGAGCTGCTCCTGGCGATTGCGTATGACATTCCGACGGCGCTCGATGCCGAAGTGATCGTTAAGTACGCCCGGCGCAAGCTTGCGCAATTCGACGCCTGTTGGAGTGAATTGGCCGCCTGTCACTCTTTGGAACCTTTCTTAACGGGAAAGGAAACAGAGACGGAGCGTGATCTGCTGGCCGCTTGTGTCAACCGGGCGCTGCGCAACACGCGCACGGGCGGGCTCATCCGCCAACCGTCCATGGTCGAATTCTATGGACCGGAATGGGAACACGGCGACGGCGTCTGGATTGCCTTTCTGCCCGCGTGCCGTTACCTGCTCTGGATCGCGCCGGAGATATGGGCCCACAGCATCCGCACGCTGCTCGATCAGCAGACCCCGGAGGGCATGGTGCCGCAGGCGGTATTCCCGCGCACCACCTACGACTATTCCCAGATCCCGAACATCACGCCGTGTGTGCGCGAATATTATGTCCACACGGGCGACCGGTCTTTTCTGGCTTTTGCGTATCCGCGTCTCAAGGCGTGGTATGCCTGGTGGATGACGCATCGGAATCCGTCGGGCGACGGGATCATCGCGGTCGGTTCAGCCGGGCAGGATTTATATTCCGCGATCTGCGAGTACAAGGACAATGGGACCGACCCGTCGGATCCAGCCGTCTTCGAAGATACCTGCATGCCATTCACGCGCACGGCGTCCATTGCAGGCCGTCCGGAACGGGTGTATCTACCGGATATCGTGGCGTGTCAGGCGCGCATGGCCGAGGACCTGGCCTTTCTGTCGGGGGAGCTGGGGCAGTTTGGTGATCAGTCATATTTTGAATCGGAATACCGTCGTTTGCAGGTGTGGGCGAATGAGCATTTATGGGATGAGGCCACACAGTGGTATTATCCCGTCGAACGGACCACGGGCCGGAAACTCATGAAGCGGACCAACACCGTGTACTGGCTGATGTGGGCTGGGCTTGTTCCGGAGGAACGGGTCCCGCCGCTTGTGGATGCCTTGTTCGATCCGGAACAGTTCTTTGCGACGATTCCTGTTCCGTTGGTCGCGATGAACGATCCGTCGTTCAATCCCCGCTGCGATCATTGGGGCGATGCCTGCGCGTGGCCGCTGGACGCCTTCATCGCCTTCGACGGGCTGCTACGCTACGGCGAGCAGGATCGCGCCGCCCGCTTTGCGGAGCACTATAACCGCAACGTTTTTGCGGCGTTGGCTGAAACCCGTCAACCCGCCGAGTTCTATCATAGTGACGGACATCCATGCGGGTGCCCCGTCATGGGATCGGCGGGGTTGGTCATGCTGAATTTTCAACGGTTCCTGCGCGTGCGCGAATCCATATAATCAAACATCCGAGTATGAACATGAATAAGTTCGATACCCCATATTATCTGTGCGCCGTCGATTGACGGCATGCAATGAAACCACGAGTCTGCGGAGAGGATAG
Source organism: Kiritimatiellia bacterium (assembly GCA_007126995.1). Classification (GTDB taxonomy): domain Bacteria; phylum Verrucomicrobiota; class Kiritimatiellia; order SLAD01; family SLAD01; genus SLAD01. The sequence continues at coordinate 2,347 of SLAD01000204.1, forward strand.
CAATGATGAGAGACCATCCGAACACAACAGGGCAACCTAATATCATCCTGATCAACTGCGACGATCTCGGCTATGGCGACCTCGCCTGCTATGGCTCCGAGCGGAATGATACGCGGCATCTTGACCAACTGGCCAAGGAAGGGGTGCGCTTCACCGATTTCTATATGGCCTCTTCCGTCTGCTCCGCCTCACGCGCAGCGATGCTAACCGGCTGCTATTCGCAACGGATCGGCTTTGCCGATTGCCCGGTGCTATTTCCTGGCCAGGCGCAGGGTCTTAACCCGACGGAGGCAACCATTGCCAGGCAGTTGAAAAAAGTCGGCTACGATACAAAGATCATCGGGAAATGGCACTGCGGCGATCAGCCGGAGTTTCTACCGACCAACCGCGGGTCCGACGAGTACTTTGGGATTCCATTCAGCAATGACATGGGGCGACAGGTGGGCAGACTGGAGCACCCCCCGTTACCGCTTATGCGAAACGAGGAGGTCATCCAAGAGCAGCCGGATCAGCGGGGCATTACCGAGCGCTACGTGGATGAAGCTCTCCAGTTCATGCGGCGGGATCGCAAGAGCCCCTTCTTTCTCTATCTGGCACACATGTATGTCCATGTG
>SLAD01000247.1 GCA_007126995.1 Kiritimatiellia bacterium
GGAGGGAGGACTGAAATCTGAAGCGGTTCCCCAACGATCCTTTCGCGCCGTAGCTGATAAGCGAAGGCGGATGGAAAATGGCCCGGATTTCGCTACCAACGATTGGAAAACAGGCCAGAAATACCTCCTATGTTTGGAAGGTGATTTCGCTCACCCTCTCTTTTGGAAAGAATTGCGAATGTGGGGCATTCTGGGTTATCATTTGTACGAAGCTAGGATTTAGGGAAGGAGTTGTATGATCAAGACGGCGAGTAAAGCCCAAGATGTTAGATATCAGCCGCTCTACACGATCCGGGAAGTGGCGGGGTATGCTCGTGTGAATCCGAGCACTTTGAGGACATGGGCTGTCGGCAGGCCATCCCCTTCCCGAAATGATGAGCGATACCCTCCGGTTATCAAAGTCGCGGACCTGCGACGGCAGGATATGCTGAGTTTCATCAACCTCATCGAATCACACGTTCTCGTCGCCTTGCGTCAGTCGCACCAGGTGCCCTTGAGTAATATTAGGTCCGCTGTCGACTGGCTGCGCAGAGAAACCGGAATGGCACATCCTTTGGCTGAGCTGGATATCCACACGGATGGTATGAACCTGCTAATCAATCGAGTAGGCGAACTTGTAAGCGCTTCGGAAAGAGGTCAGGTTGTAATCCGTGAGATTGTGGAACGTTTTCTTCGGAGGATAGAGCGCGATGCTCATGGAATTCCCATACAATTCTACCCATTCACTCATGAGGAATCCAGTGCGGAGACCCCGAAGGATGTGATTATTGATCCCAACATCGCTTTCGGCCGTCCAGTTGTTCAGGGGACACGCGTTTCCACCTCGATTGTTTTCGAACGCTACAAGGGCGGAGAAAGCTTGACTGCCATCGCCCATGATTACGATCTGGAGTTAAGACCTGTTGAAGAAGCGCTCCGATGCGAAATCGAGAGAAGAGCGGCTTGAGTCCATTCATCTTCTGCTTGACGAAACGATCGCTGGAAAGTCGATCCTCGCTGGTCTTGCCGAAAACAACATTCCGGCCATCCCTCTCGGCGAGATTGCCCCGCGTGGCGCAGATGACACAGAAGTCCTTGACGCCTTGCTGAACAAGCCGGGGTTGTTTCTTCTGACCCGCGATAGAGACTTTCGCTATCACCCTGCCGTTCGTCAGAGAATTCTGGATGCCGGAGTTGGGGCATTTGTCATAACTTCGTCCGGGAATAAGACAGGCGCGCAAATTGTGGCTCTAATAACCTCGGCATGGCCCCGAATTCAGAAGTTTGCTCAGAAGAATAATAGGCCGTTTGTCGCCAAAGTCACCAGTGAGGGGCGTGTGGAATTGCATCGCTAGGATATGCTGGACGTCCGCGATAGGTATGGCGCGCCATTAAGTGTTTGGGGCGCGTTATTCGCCATGTGGCCCATGTGGGGAGTGGCTAAACTGACTCCTACTGCCGATCCCAACTGGATGGGCTATCTCTTTGTCATCAACTCGTTGATCGCTCGATTAGGTCATCCACCGTCTAACGGGTGTGTTGATTTATTCCGGAATCGAGGGTGGCAATCGGCGATCCGCAAGCGGACGCCCTACAGAAGACTTCTGTAACCGGGCTGGAGGACCGTCGCTTGCGACGCGCCGCGAATAAATCAACACACCCTAACGACGGCGGCTACAGTCTGCAAAATGCATCACTCTGTCCCGCCTACGCCGTCTGGATCATCTGGCGCAGGGCGTCTTCGGTGGCGAGCAGCGTGATGCGGTGGCGGGCGCGGGTGAGCGCGGTGTAGAGCAGGCGGCGCGTCAGCAGGGCGTCGCCACCCTGGCGGGGCAGCACGATGGCGACATGATCATACTCGCTGCCCTGGCTCTTGTGGATTGTCATCGCCCAGCCGAGCGAATGATGGGGCAGCATGGTGGCGGGCCATTGCACCCGCCCGTCACTGCTACGGAAGAGGGCGGTCCCGTCGCGGTCCGGCCAGACCAAGCCGGTGTCCCCGTTATAAAGCTGCGAGACAGGATCGTTCGACTGAATCAACACGGACTGCATTTCCGGCGACTCACCTTCACCGCCGATCCAGCGCTGGATCCGCTGATTCCATTGCGTCGCTCCGTCCGGCCCATCATGCGTGGCGCACAAGATGCGATATTGATCAAACGCCGCCAACAGCGCGGCGTCTTCCCGGTTGCCAGCCTCCCAGTGATCGGTCAACGATTGGTAGCCGGCCAAAATCTCCTTCCGCGCTTGAGCTGGAATCCGATAACCCTCATCCGGCAAACGCACCCAGCGAACGGTGGCATCCTCCGCCGCGTCGATCAGCGACAGGAACGCCTCCGCGTCGCCCGCCGTCACCGCCTGCGCGAGCTGCCCGATCCGTGAATCCGTGCCGAAACGATAATTGTGGGTGAGTTGCACATGATCCGCGCGCGGCCAATGTGGCTGGGCCTGTTCGTGCGTGAGTCGGCAACGCGCCAATACCACCGCTGCGCGCTCGGCATCGGGCGCTTGCGTATCCAAGGCAATCTGCGTTAGCACGGAACCGGCTTCCACGCTTTCCAATTGCGCGGCATCGCCGACCAACCAGAGCGGGGTGTGCATCGAAAGCGCGCCGGCGAGATGCGTCATCAGCGCCAAGTCCACCATCGACACTTCATCCACAACTACCAACCGCGCGGGTAAGGGATTGCCGGCATGATGCCGAAACGGCCGCTGGCCCACGCGTCGCTGTAACCGCGCCCCCAAGGCGCGATGGATCGTCATGAACTCCACCACGCAGGACGCGTGCGTCGGGTCCACCAGATCGAGTAGGTCACCCCATTTGGCGGCGGGCAATTGCGGGCGGATCCGCTCCAGCGTTTTGATTAACCCCTCTTTCAAGCGTTGCGTGGCTTTGCCGGTCGGCGCCAATAACAGAATACGGGCTTGCCCGGCGTTCGCTTCCTGACTGAGGAAGAGCAGCAACAACTTGACGATCGA
>SLAD01000060.1 GCA_007126995.1 Kiritimatiellia bacterium
AAAGCAAGCGATCTTGCCCGAGTCTTCGAGCTAAAGCCTGTTGCCGTGTAGGTGCGGGCTTTACCATTCGCAAGCGACGCGATTTACAAGGTACGCTGCCAGTCGAGAAAGAGAATGGTTTTGATTACGCGCTGGTGCCGGGGGTGTCCCTGGCGGCAAACGTGAACACTGGAATCGAGCGGAGAACAAGACGCCTGGAGCTTATGCGGAACACGCGGGTCGGCGATTTTTACGGATTACGCTGGGCAAGGGTAACCGCGAGTGCTACAAGTTATCTGTACTGCCTGTTCCGCTTTGCTTAGGCGTTTCGTTGGGGAAAAGTACTTGACGAGATATAGTTAACATGCGGGCAATCATCATGCAGCGAAGACTTGGAACCAGACATGGTTGAGCAACGCCGAGTTACACTGCCTGAGCACACGGTCGAAATCGTTAGTGATTCCGGCGAGGGTGCCCAGACGGCGGGCCAGATATTCGGCTCGTTATCCGCTCGCATGGGCAACGGGATCTGGATGGTAGAGATCATCCCCGCGGAAATTGAACCGCCGTCCCGCTCGTCCGCCGGTGCCAGCGGCAATCGTATCCGTATCGGAACCGAGCCGGTCAACAACATGGGCGACTTGGCGAATGTGGTGGTGGCATTCAACGATCAAGTCCCGTATTCGCGCATCGACGTGGGGGCGTACGGCAGAGGCACCCTCCTGTTTCTGGAATGTAAGTGGGCTACGGATCCGGACGAATCCATCCGTGCGGCGTACGCGAAAGCAATGACCGATTTTCAATCGCATGGCCTGATCGTTCGTGAAATCCCGATGGAAGAAGAGTGTCTGAAACTTGTGCCGGATGCGCGCCGGGGAAAGAACATCTGGGTGCTGGGCCTTCTATGCGGCCTGTACGAGCGGGACATCGAAATTGCCCGCATGTTGGTTACGCGTCGCTTTTCTCCAAAGGGCGAGGCCGTCACCCAAGACAATCTGGATCTCCTGCAGGCGGGTTTTGAATGGGCGCGGGCGCATCTCCAGGAATCCTTCCACATACCCGTGCAGCAACATCAGGAGCCGATGGTGGTCATGGACGGAAACATGGCGCTGGGCCTGGGGGCTATGGCGGCGGGCATCGAAGTCTGTTCGATGTATCCCATCACACCGGCGACTTCGGTAACTCATTTCCTCGCGAGTGTATTCGAGTCCGTGGGTGGCTTCGTGCACCAGGCCGAGGACGAAATCGCCGCCATCCATTTCGCGTTGGGCGCGTCTTACGCCGGTAAGACCGCGTTGACCGTCACGTCGGGACCGGGGCTGGCCTTGAAGATGGAGGCGCTCGGCATGGCCGTGATGGCCGAGATTCCGTTGGTGGTTGTCGACGTGCAGCGCGGCGGTCCGGCGACTGGCTTGCCGACGCGCGTCGAGCAGTCGGACCTGTTGGCCGCATTGTACGGATCACCGGGTGATGTCCCGAAAATCGTGATGGCGCCCGCATCCATCGAGGAGTGTTTCCATTTCATGGTGACGGCCCGGAAGCTGGCGGAAACGTTTCGCGGCCCGGTCATGGTGTTGAGCGACGCCAATCTGGCGACGGGGGCCCAGATCTTTCCCCGCCCGAAGGTCAGCGAGGATTGGTTGTCGCCGCCCGTCGACGTGCTGCCGTGGGAGGAGGGGGTGGCGCCGTTCGCCTGGGATCCTGAGACCGGATTGTCTCAACGGCCCGTCCCCGGCCAAGAGAGCGGGGAATACGTCCTCACCGGCCTTGCGCACAGTGAACGTAGCCGTATCGCTTACGAGTCGGCTACCAATCAACGCGGTGCGGAGGCGCGCAGTCGCAAACTTGCTACGTTTGCGCAATCGCTGAAGCCTCCGCTGATACATGGCGACGAAGAAGGCGAATTGTTGGTCATCGGGTGGGGGTCCACGCGGGGCGCGATTAACGAGGCGGTTCGCCGCGTCCGCCGGGACGGGGCCAAGGTCTCGAACATTCAACTGCGTTTTCTCTCGCCCTTGCAGCCGGGGCTCAAAGATATCTTTGCGCGATTCGACCGTGTGATGACGGTGGAAATCAATTATAGCGACGCCGCGGAAACGTCGAACGGGCACCGGCGTTACGCGCAACTCGCTTGGCTGCTCCGCGCTCATACGCTTTGTGAGATTGATTGCTGGTCGCGGGTACCCGGCATTCCGCTGGCGCCGGGCGTGATCGAAAAGGAACTCAGACGAAGACTGCACATGGGATAATTGAGCGATGATGTACGGACTGCAAGACGAGGTGTTCGAAGAAGCGGTACCCCGTTGCCTGACACTGAAGGATTACGAGGGCGGGGTCCCGCGCTGGTGTCCGGGATGCGGGGACTTGCCCGTCTTAACCGCCCTCCAACGCGTATGCCGAGACGAACAGCTTCCGCCGGAAAAGACCGTGGTCGTCTCTGGTATCGGCTGTTCCAGTCGTCTCCCGCACTACATGAAGACCTACGGCTATCACGGCCTGCACGGTCGCGCCTTGCCGGTGGCCTGCGGCATCCGCAGCCGTCGACCGGATCTGCATATCTTTGTGGCGACCGGAGACGGGGATTGCTGCGCGATCGGCACCGCCCACTGGGTTCACGCGATCCGCTATAACATGAAGATGACCATCATGTTGATGGATAACAACATCTACGGTCTGACCAAAAAGCAGACCTCTCCGACCACCGCCCGCGGCATCGCGTCCAACACCCATCGCGGCGGCAACATGCTGCCCGCTTTGGATCCGATCGCGGTTACGTTGGGTATTGCCAACGCCTCCTTTGTGGCGCAGACCGTGGACTGGATCGCGCCGCACCTGCATGCGACGTTGCTGGCGGCCCAACGGCATCCGGGTTTGGCGTTCGTCCGTATTCTGCAACGTTGCCCGCACTATATGCCTGATCATTTTGACCTCTTGCAGCGTGACCATTCCCGTGTTCTGCTCATGACGCATGCAGACGGTATCGAAGCGGGCGCCGCAGTGCGGAAACTTTTAGAGAATCAGACGGAGCATGATCCCGCCAACCTGGCCGAGGCGCGCGTCCTGGCAGAGACACCGGACAAGGTGCCCATCGGTCTGTTCTATCGAAATGAGTCGGCGGTACGGTATGATGCGTATGCGCAGCGGGGACTGGCTCTGAGCGCGTCGGAAAAGATTGTGGCGATCGAAAAAGTCTTGGACCGGTACCAGCTACAGGACATACAGTGAACGAGACGGAAGCCATGCCGGTAGAGCGCGTAGGGCGGGTAGCCGAAAAGCCCGGACCAGGAGCCGGAGCTGCAAACATCGAGTTATTGGAGAAGACGCTGATGGCGCGCCCTCCGCTCATGCCCGAGGCTGGAGCGGGCGCGGATGCGAAGCAGCGCCAAGCCTTGCGAACATTCCATCTTACGGGCAAACATCCCGACGCCGAGACAAAGGATGGTTTCTGGCTGCCTGCGTCGCTCACTCCCTGGTTGGATTCCCCTCGCCGGTGGCTGACCTTTCCCGCCCATGACGAATTACTCTTGGAGATCGGGTGCCACACGTTGCTCCAGCTCTATTCCGATCGCGTGGCCCGCCACCGCCAAGCGGTCCGTACCGCCTTTTGCGAGGAAGTGCGGGCGATCGTTCCCGCATTGAGGGATCGGCTGCAACTTGATCAAATGCATTCGCGTGAAGGGGTTGCGCCGGAGAAGATGGCATCGGTCATGGGCGAGGTTGTTGGTTTGTATCTGGATACGGAATCCCTTGCCAATCGAATACCGGCGCATCGCGGCACCCGGCGCATGGAACCGGAGCGCCGCCGACGGGTCGAAGAAAGCCTTGCAACGCTCGAACAGTATCTTGAGACGGCGAATGCCGGGCCGGCTTTTGTTCTGGTTCATTCGGACCCGTTGCCGTCAGGGGTGAACCTGTCGCCGGAGGCGACGGTTCACTGTAGCAACGCCTTCGAGCGGGCGTTGGAACTATTCGACCACGCCGCGAATAAGTTGGCGCGCGTTCTTCGCGCGTTCCGCTTGGCTCACCTCGAGGTCGAGGGACGATACGAACCGTCGCGTCATGATGAGGCGCTACAGCATTCATTCGTGGCCGACCAGGAATGGTTGTTAGTGAGCGCCGTCGCCGTTTGGGAAACAGGGAAAGCCGCGGGCGACACGCTCCAGGCCTATCACGCCCTGCTCCGGTCGAGGCGACCCATTCATGTGCTGATCCGTCACGACCCGATGGGATACGCGGATGATTCGGGCCGGTCGGTTGCCGATCACGAACTGGACCTGCCTTACTTGAGTGTGGCGCACCGGGAAGCCTTTGTCCTGCAGTCCTCACTCAGCGAGCCGGAGCACCTCCTTCGTGGATTGACCGAAATGGTGAAGACGATCCGGCCCGGCGTGGCGTTTGTCGGCGGACAACCGTGGTCGCAGGACGACGGCCTGCCTTGGGTGCAGTCGGTGGCCGAGCATCAGGCGCGCGTGTCGCCCTGTTTCCGTTATGACCCGGATGCCGGCGATACATGGGCCGAGTCTTTCGCGCTCACGCATAATCCGCAGGCGCGTAAAGCCTGGCCGATGTATCCCGTTCGTTATATGGACGGCGACGCGGAAACGGAAATGACCTTGCCGATAAGTTATGCGGAATGTGTCGCGTTGAGCCCGTTCGCACGAAAGCAGTTCAGGATTGTCCCTGTCGATGCATGGGGCGAGGATCAGATGGAACTGTCGGAATATCTCCAGCGATCTCCACAGGACGGCCGGAATCTGTTGCCGTTCATCTGGGTGGTTGATGAGCAGAATCATCTTCAGCGGGCGATCCTGACACGGGAATTGGTCACGGCGTGTCGGGACCGGATGCGTGCGTGGCGGGTGTTTCAGGAACTGGGCGGCATCGAAAATAAGTTTGCGCAACGCGCGGCGGATCGCGCGCGTGAAGAGGCCCGTAAAGACATTGAGTCGATTCGTGCGGAGCAGCGGTCCGTGGAGGGCATGGATGTGGACCGGGTTCGTCAAGAGGCCATCCAACGCTTGGTCGCGCGGCTGCTAGGCATGGAGGCGGCGCCTGCAACGGAGAAGGAGTCGAGACCAGAGGAGCTGGCGTCGTCTGCGCCCGTCGCGGGGACACCGCCTGAAACGGGGAAGGAGGCGAGGCCCGAGGAACCGGCGCCGGTCGCGGACATCGCAGGGAAGGCCGTTGAGGAGCCCTACATTGATACCCCGCTCTGCACGACATGTGACGACTGCATACAGATCAATCCCCGTCTCTTCAAATACAATGAAGACAAGCAGGCGTATATCGCCGATGCCGCGGCCGGCACATTCGCTCAGTTGGTGAAAGCGGCGATCAAATGTCCCGCCGCGTGTATTCATCCGGGTACTCCGAGGTCCGACGACAAGACCGCCACGCCCGCGCTGGTGGCGCGAGCCGCCGATTTCAATTAGGTAGCCCGGATGAGCGGGCGGATGGACGGGTTTCTTCTCCGTTAGCCCAAGTTCGTCAGTTTGGTCTTCAGCACAGGAAGATCATGCCTGCCGTTCATTCAGTCGCTACCGCTGGATTAGGCTTTTTCCAGCCGCGCTTCCAGCGTATTCAACTCGTCCACCAGCTCTTTCGGCATCTTGTCACCGAATTTGGCGAAGTGCTGGCGCATATCCTTGATCTCGCCCCGCAAAGCGTTTTCATCCGCGTTGAGCAGCACCTCAAGGTGCTCTGCTGTGATGTTCAAACCTTTGAGGTCCAGGGATTCCGGTGTCGGCACCAACCCGAATGCCGACTCCTTTGCGGCCGCCACGCCCTGACACCGCTCGAACACCCACTTGAGCACTCGGCTGTTGTCGCCGAAGCCCGGCCATAGCCACTTTTCTTCAGCATTCTTGCGGAACCAGTTCACGTAAAAGATCTTCGGGAGTTTCGACGCATCCGCCGATTTTCCGATCTTGACCCAGTGCGCAAAGTAGTCGCCCATGTGATACCCGCAGAACGGCAGCATAGCCATCGGATCACGACGTAGCTTGCCAACCGTGCCGGCCGCCGCCGCCGTCATTTCCGACGACATGACCGCGCCGAGGAACGTGCCGTGATTCCAATTCCGCGCTTCCGTCGCCAACGGGATCGTTGTGGCACGTCGCCCGCCGAACAGTATCGCGTCAATCGGGACACCTGCCGGATCTTCCCATTCCTCCGCAATGACCGGGCATTGACGCGCCGGCGTCGTGAAACGCGCGTTGGGGTGCGCCGCTTTACGACCGCAACTGGGCGTCCACGGACGACGCAACCAATCAAAGACCAACTCCGGCTCTTCCGGTGTCATCTCCTCCCACCATACATCGCCATCCGGTGTAATTGCGCAGTTGGTGAAAATGCTGTTAGCCGCCAACGTGCGAATGGCGTTCGGATTCGACTCCATACGCGTGCCCGGCGCAACCCCGAAAAATCCGGCTTCAGGATTAATCGCGTGCAAACGACCGTCGGTGCCGAACTTCATCCAACAAATATCATCGCCCACCGTTTCAACTTTCCAGCCCGATATCGTCGGCTCAAGCATCGCGAGGTTGGTTTTGCCACAGGCGCTCGGAAACGCGGCGGCGATATGCTTAGCTTCACCTTCCGGCGATGTGATTTTGAGGATGAGCATGTGCTCCGCCAGCCAACCTTCATCGCGGGCTTGCACCGAAGCGATACGCAACGCATGACACTTCTTCCCGAGCAATGCGTTGCCGCCATAACCAGAGCCGTAAGACCAAATCTCGCGTGTCTCCGGATAGTGCGTGATGTATTTATGCGAGGCATTGCATGGCCATGGCACGTCCTGCACGTTGGAATCCGTCAGCGGCGCGCCGACGGAATGAATGCCGCGCACAAAATCCTCGCTGTCGCCCAACACCTCAAGCACCTGCGATCCCATACGCGCCATGATGTGCATATTCACCACCACATAAGCGGAATCCGTGATCTCAACGCCGATTTTCGCGATCGGACTGCCAATCGGCCCCATGGAGTAGGGGATCACATACATCGTGCGGCCCTGCATGCAACCATCGTACAAGCCGCGCAGTTTCGCCTTCATCTCCTTCGCGTCGGCCCAGTTGTTCGTCGGGCCGGCGTCATCCTTGTTTTCAGAGCAGATAAAGGTGAACTCCTCCACACGCGCCACATCGGCGGGGTCGGACCGGCAGTAAAAGCTGTTCGGCCGGATTTCATCGTTCAAGCGGATAAAGGTGCCGCCCTTAACCAGACTGTTGGTCATCTGATCGTATTCCGCCGGTGAACCATCACACCAAACGATGTCGTCCGGCTTGCACATGCCGGCTACTTCTTGGACCCAGGCGAGTAGCTTCTGGTTTCTTGTCGCTGTCATTTCTTCTCCTTCATGGATGTTGTTTCATCCAGTCCCTGTTGCTTTGATTTGGCCTTTTCTGCAAAACCTCGCACTCCGTCAAATCGTGGGGCAGCCCGGCACATAGGGGCGTGCTGATTTGTAAAAGGAACATACGCGGTTCAGGGGAATATCCCCCGAATGTTATAGACCTTGTTCAAGTGCTCGAGAGCTGAGCAGTAGGCTGCGGTCCGTAAGTCGCACCGCAGGGTCTTGGCCATCTGATTCACGCGGCGCGCGGCCGCAATCATCTTGGCGCGCAGTTGGCGGTCGACCTCCTCGGCGGACCACACCTCCGCTTGTCGATTCTGCTTCCATTCAAAGTAGCTGACTGTAACACCCCCAGCGCTACAGAGAATGGCGGGAAGAATCGTCACCCCCTTGTTCAGCAGATCGCGTTCGGCCGCGGGCGTCACTGGCGCATTGGCGGCTTCGACCAGGACGCGACAGTTGATCAAGGCGGCGTTCTCGGTAGTGATCATCTGCTCCAAGGCGGCCGGAATCAGCAGGTCCACCGGCAGGGAATAAAAGTCCTCTTCCGAAAACGCTTTTCCACCGGGGAACCCCGCTACGCCGCGATGTTCGGCGACATACGCGGCCAGGGCCTGCGCATCGAGGCCTTTTTCATTGACGATGGCCCCCGTATGATCCAGGACCGCTTTGAGCGTGGCGCCGCGCTCACTCAGCAAGCGGGCTGTCCAAGACCCGACGTTACCGAAGCCGATCAGACTGTAACTCATTTGATCGATGGCGATATTCAGTTCAGGCAGCAGTTCCTCCAACACATCGACTGCGCCTTGTCCCGTCGCCTTATCCCGGCCGTGCGATCCACCATACTCCAAGGGCTTTCCGGTCACCACGCCCGCCCGGCCCAGTCGCTTACTGGGCTCGGAGATATTCTCGTATGTGTCGGCCATCCACGCCATTACCTGCGCATTCGTGCCCACGTCGGGGGCGGGGATGTCATAATCTGGACCGATATTGGCACCGAGTGCGCTGACGAAGCGACGGGTCATCCGCATCAGCTCGTCTTCCGAAAGGGAGTAGGGGTCCACCTTGACGCCTCCCTTGGCGCCTCCAAAGGGCAAGCGAATCAACGCGGTCTTCATCGTCATTAAGACAGCCAAAGCTTTCACATGATCTAACGTGACATCTTCATGGTAGCGAGTGCCGCCCTTGTAGGGTCCCAGCACATTATTGTGCTGGACACGATACCCTTTGAATAACCGAAAGGACCCGTCATCCATGCGGACCGGAAAATGGACAATCAGCTCGTTTTTGGGCTGTGCCATCATCAATTGCAACCGGCGCGGCAATTCCAACTGTTCACTCGCATCCAGAACGGCGGAAATGATCTGGTGATAAATATTTTCGGTCTGGCATGTTATTCCCAGTTCATCAAGCACCGATGTCGTTATACTCATAGTAATTCCTCCTTGATCTAGACGAAACGCGTTTTTTAGTAGAGGCGGTTGCCTTGGTTGTCACAGATGATCACAGCGGGCATGTCTTTGACCTCAATCTTGCGCACCGCTTCCATGCCCAACTCCGGGTAATCCAGGATTTCGTTGTTGATGATGTTCCGCTTGGCCACCAGAGCGGCCGCGCCGCCAATGGTGCCCAGATAGAAGCCTCCGTATTTCTTGCATGCGTCCGCAACTACCGAAGACCGGTTGCCTTTGGCCAACGTAACAAGGGAAGCCCCGTTTTCCATGAAGGTTTCGATATAGGTATCCATGCGTTGCGCCGTGGTGGGACCAAAACTACCCGATGCCATCCCCTGCGGCGTTTTGGCGGGGCCGGCGTAATAGATGAAGTAATCCTTGAAATAATCCGGGATTGTTTGGGTCGCCTCGAATCGCTCCATCAGCCGGGCATGGGCCAGATCGCGAGCCACCAGCATGGGCCCCGTCAGCGATAGCAGGGTTCCCACCTTGAGCTTGGACAGGCTTTCGAGGTTCTCCGATAGCGGCCGGTTTAGGTCGATCGGCACTCCCGTTTCCCCGCTGCCCGCATCCTCGGCGGAATAGTATTGCTTGGGATTCTTTTCCAGAGCCTCCATGAAGATGCCATCAGCCGTGATTTTAGCCAGCGCGTTTCGATGCGCACTGCAACTAACCGCTATGCTGATAGGAACGGAGGCCGCATGCCGGGTCAGCCGGATGACGCGGGCATCCAAGGCAAAACGACGTCCCAAAAACTGCGCGCCCAAGCCGGAGTTGGCCGCGATCTCCATGACTTTAGCTTCCCACGCGAGATCACGGTAGGCGACGCCTTCTATTCGCCCGCCCACTGGCAGCCCGTCCAGATAACCTGCGGAAGCCAGCTTGTTTACTTTGAGATTCTGTTCCGGGGACGTGCCGCCGATCACCACCGATACGTAGTAGGGCGGACAGGCAGCCACTCCGATAGCGGGAATCTTCTCCGCCAGAAACCGGTACAGACGATCCGCGTTCAGCATCACGGGCGTCTCGGCATAGAACGACGTCTTGTTGGCCGATCCGCCACCCTTTGCCACAAACAAGAATCGATACGCCTCTCCTTCCGTCGCCGAAATATCAATTTGCGCCGGCAGGTTCGTGCTGCTATTGGACTCCTCAAACATGGAAAGGGATACCTGTTGGGAATAGCGCAAGGGATTGTTCCCGTACGCGTCATACACGCCCGCCGAAAGCCGCTCCGCATCGTCGGTGCCGGTTTGAACCCGCTCGCCTTTCCAACCCATGATCGTCGCGGTTCCCGTATCCTGACACATGGGCAGCAAGCCTTCGGCGGCAATGACCGCGTTTTCGAGCAGCGTGTGCGCCACAAAGCGGTCGTTGTCGGAGGAAGAAGGATCATTCAGCGCGGACGACAAAAGTTTGAGATGCGCGGGGCGATAGTAGTAGGAAATGTCCTTGAAGGCGCGCTCCGCCAAAAGCCGCAATCCTTCGGGTTCAACAAAGAGATACCGCTTCCCAAAGGCTTCCTCGACAGATACATGATCGGCGGTAATTTTTTCATAATCGGTGTTATCGGGACCTGTTTGCAGCCACTTTGCGTAACGAAAGGGGGGTGTGCTCAAGATAACGCTCTCCTTATGAATCGGCCAGGCTCATCAAGGACTCAAACGGGATCACCTCATCCCCGCCCACCTTGCCTATCAGCAACCATTCTTTCTGTATGGGATTGTAAATCAGATTCTTCCTTAGCCTGAAATTGGTGATCATACCGGATGATTTGACGTGAGTTCGAATGCCCGTGCAGCTCATGACATCATTGCCTATCCTGATTTTATCTTCGCCTGCCGGACAGATCGGCACGTCGGCCGCAATAATCTTTTTCACCTGCTCTTCCAGCTTCTCGATATCAATGTCCGGCTCGTCCGCAAAGCTGATCACGAAGCCATGGCTGACATCTGAATGAATCACCGGCCGGTCGTAGTTGTACTCTTTCTCTAAAATCCGGGATGTGATGTCCTCGGCGGAATGAGCCATGAACCGGTAGACGGCGGTTTTATCCGCGATGGTCTTTAGCTGATCCGGCTTGGGCCCGAAGATCGTCGGGCGCGCCACGATAATTTCTTCGCCGATCCCAACCAGTACTTCGGCATTAAAGCCCAACACGCCATAGAGTTTATCGAAATGCTCAACCACCACCCGACGATTATGGTCCAGCGCTGACTTGATGGCCTCGGCAATTTCATACGGCTGTCGAAACGCCATCTCGTATTGGGCATCTATATGAAAGGTATGGCCAGAAAAAGGGTTTGATG
>SLAD01000005.1 GCA_007126995.1 Kiritimatiellia bacterium
GGTTGGAAATCGTCAAGACGCGCGTACCAATCGGCGTGATTGCGATTGTCTACGAGTCCCGCCCGAATGTGACCGCCGACGCGACCGGGCTCTGCTTCAAAACGGCCAACGCCGTGATTCTGCGCGGTGGGCGCGAGGCCATTCACTCGAACAAGATCATTGTGGACATTCTGCAGTCGGGCGGCGAGAAGAAGGGCTTGCCCCCCCACTCGATTCAATTGGTCGAGACGACGGATCGCGACGCCGTGCGCGAACTGGTGCAGATGGTGGGTCGGGTGGATCTCGCCATTCCCCGCGGCGGCGAAGGCCTGATTAATGCGGTGACCGAGATGGCGCGTGTTCCGGTCATCAAGCATTACAAGGGTGTTTGCCATACCTATGTCGATGACAGCGCTGAGCTGGACATGGCATTGCGTATCGCCGAAAACGCCAAATGCCAACGGCCCGGCGTGTGCAACGCAATGGAAACGCTGCTCGTGCACAAAGATATCGCCTTGACCTTTCTGCCGGCGTTTGCGGAGCGCATGCAGGCCCGCAAGGTGGAACTGCGCGGCTGCGCGGCGACGCGCGACATCCTGCCCGACATCAAAGAGGCCACCGAGGATGATTGGACGGCAGAATATCTGGACCTGATTTTGGCAATTCGACTGGTCGATGGCGTCGAGGCAGCGATTCAGCACATCAATCGCTACGGCTCGCACCATTCCGACGCCATTGTCAGCGAAAAGGCCAGTCATCAAAAGCGTTTCACGCAGGGGGTGGATTCGGCCACCGTCTATGTCA
Organism: Kiritimatiellia bacterium; assembly: GCA_007126995.1. GTDB lineage: Bacteria > Verrucomicrobiota > Kiritimatiellia > SLAD01 > SLAD01 > SLAD01. Next base: position 784 of record SLAD01000005.1, read on the forward strand.
ACGCCTCGACGCGCTTTACCGATGGGGCCGAGTTTGGCATGGGAGCCGAAATTGGCATCAGCACCGACAAACTTCATGCACGTGGCCCCATGGGCCTGGAAGAGCTAACCACCTATAAGTTCGTCGTTGACGGGGATGGCCAAATCCGCGAATAGATGCGCCATAATATGGTGCCGCTCTGCGCGGCCAAGCTGCGATGCTCGGGTAATCGGCAAGGGATCGAGAACGTCATGGGCATTGAAATCGAACGAAAATTTCTGGTGACCGGTGACGCTTGGCGACAGGCGTCCAAGGTACGATCCATCCGCCAAGGCTACCTCGCCGTTGGGACCACGAACACGATCCGTATTCGCATTGCCGACGCAGAGGCATGGCTCGGCATTAAAGGGAAGGCCGTCGGCGGGGCCCGGCCTGAATTTGAGTATCCGGTTCCACTCGCTGAGGCGGAGCAATTGCTTACGTTGACCCCTTATCAAGTGATTGAAAAGACGCGTTACGTGTTGCCTCATGATGGCTTAGTTTGGGAAGTGGATGAGTTTCATGGCGCCAATCAGGGACTCATCGTGGCGGAAGTCGAGCTTGAGACGGTAGATCAAGCCATCACGCTACCGGACTGGGTGGGCAAGGAAGTCACGGACGACCCGCGTTATCGCAACGCGCTGTTGTGTCAGCATCCCTACACGGAGTGGCATGCGTAATACCCCGCATGTTCTGCCACCGGAGCAATCCGGGGTCGCGTCGGCGCAGCCGATGTTTCCGCATTATCGGCCCTCCCATCGCCTGGCGCGAGAAGCGATCGCGCATACCGTCCAAGCCGGTTGGCTGAGCGTTGCGCTGGCCCTCCTGCTACTCTGGGCATTCGGCGGGCAACAGCAGCCGCTGCATTGGGCCATTCTGGGTGTCAGTGCAGGCCTCTTATGCTTGATCAAGGCCGCTCGTATGTTGCCGTTATCGGCTCCGCATCGATTGCGCATAACGGAGTATCTTACGCGTACCCGCGAAGACTGGTTTGCCTACCTGCTCTTCGCCGCGCAAACCATATACATGTTTACCCTGCCCGCGCTGCTCTGGTTCTCCTTGCCTGCCATCGGTGTACCCTTGAGCCCCGCGTTACACATTGGTCTGTTTTCGATGCTGACCCTAATTGCCATCCGTCGTTTCCTGGGCGAATGGGCGTTGCGGCGCACGACGCAATCCAAATTCCCGCTGCAAGAAATCTTACGCAGCATCACCACCATCATTATGACTATCTTGGTGGCGATTGCCGCCACTCATGCCATCAGTCCGTTCGGGCATCCGATCACCGGCGACAACACCATGCCGATTGTCGTCATTTGGGTCATCGCTGTTTTTATTATTTTGTCCGCGCTGATCTTGTTGATCGACCTGCTCAGCGGTCGGCGTCGCGGAAAATCGCATAGCAAACCGGACTCGCGCCAGACCTAATTGCGCGCAGGCTCAAATCTTCATCTGATAATGTGAGTCGCGTCACAATTTGGTAGGACGAAACCTGCAGGCGCGGGATGAGCCGAGTACTTGATCTGAACATGATCCAACCAAGCGCCCCGCCGACCGCAGCGGGTCGGCCTACACGCCCGTTCCCATCACGCAGCGGTAGAGCGAATCCTCTGGATGAGCCGAGTGCTTGAGCTGAACATGATCCGACCAAGAGCCCGCGCGTGCCCTGCGGTTCGGCGAGACGCCTCGCCCCGCCGCTGTGTTAAGAGATAGATGGGATAAAGCCCGCAGGCCCCCTACAGCGTTGACGCATCGCCCGGCGCGTCGACAATGCGGGTGGCCGGCAACGGCCCAGTGGGCGCGGGTTCTGCGTAGTCCAAGGTGAAGTGCAAGCCCCTGCTCTCCCGTCGCATTTCCGCCGCGCGAATCACCAACTCGGCCACCGCCGCGATATTGCGCAGCTCCAGCACGTCGGCTGTGACCAGGTAGTCGAGGTAGTATTGCCGGATCTCGCGACGCACATTCCGGATGCGGCGCTTGGCGCGTTCGAGTCGCTTATTGGTGCGGACGATGCCGACATAGTCCCACATACAGGTGCGGACTTCGTTCCAGTTGTGCTCCACCACCACCGCCTCATCACTCGGAACCGCATCACCGGATCGCCAGTCCGGAATGCTGACCGCGCTGACCGTGCCTTCGGATTCCGCTTGGCCGCTGATGTGCTCGGCAGTCAATTGCGCACAAACCAATGCTTCCAGCAACGAGTTACTGGCCAGCCGATTGGCGCCGTGCATGCCGGTGCAAGCGCACTCGCCGCACGCATACAGCCCCGGCAACGCCGTCTCACCCGCAACGGCGGCCTCGATCCCGCCACAAAAGTAATGGGCGGCCGGCACCACCGGAATAGGATGCTGCGCCATATCGATACCCAGCTTTAAGCAGGTCGCATAAATGTTCGGGAAGCGTTTCGTCAGGAAGGCTTTATCCCGATGTGTGATATCCAGAAACACGCAGCGATCACCCCGCGTCTTCATTTCCTGATCAATGGCCCGCGCCACGATGTCGCGTGGCGCTAATTCCGCGGCCGAATCGTAACGCTGCATGAACGCTTCGCCGGCAGCGTTAATCAATCTTGCCCCCTCGCCCCGCACCGCCTCGCTGATCAGAAAGGATTTGGCCTCGGGATGAAACAAACAGGTGGGATGAAACTGCACGAATTCCATGCTCTTCACCGGCACCCCCGCGCGCCAGGCCATGGCAATGCCATCGCCAGTGGCGAGGTCCGGATTACTGGTGTAAAGATAGACCTTCCCCGCCCCGCCGGTTGCCAGAATCGTGTGTGCGGAACGTACCGCGAAGATACTACCGTCCTCCTCGTTCAAGAAGTACGCCCCCACACAACGGTTCTCGCCTTGATGTCCCAGCCAGCCGGTGGTCACCAAATCAATCGCCATCGCCTGCGTCAGGACCTGGATGCGGGGATTTTCGCACACGCGTTCGACCAGCGTCTTGATCACTTCGCGACCGGTAATGTCGCCGGCATGCAGCACGCGCCGGGCCGAGTGGCCGGCCTCCCGACCAAGATCGTAGGAGTGGTCCTGCTTGCGCTCAAATTCCACACCCAACGATTCCAAATTCTCGATGGCCACCCGTGACCGCGTAATAATCGCCCGCACGGCCGCCTCGTCCGACAACCCGTTGCCTGTCGCCAAGGTGTCCTGAATATGCGCCTCGTAGCTATCGTCGGGGTCCATCACACAGGAAATACCGCCCTGCGCCCAGTCGCTATTGCTTTGCGGCAACTCCCGTTTGGTCGCTAGAATTACGGAACCATGCTCGGCCAGCTTGAGGGCCGCCACCATGCCGGCCAAGCCGCTGCCCACCACGAGATAAGGTGTGTCATATGTCTGCATCAACTGATCGTTCACTCTTGATCGTGCCTAAACCGCTGGATAGACTTGCATTGTATTGCTGAACTAGCGCAAATTCTGATGTTAGCCTAATCGCAAACCAATCAGCAAGTGAATGTATTTATTATAGAGCCGCCACGGCGTGGGCCCGAATTACCGACGATTGGCCTGCCGTCCACATCGCTGGATGCGTTTTCGCCGCCGTGGAATCTGATGTGTCTGCAAGCGTTCATGCAGAAACACACGCGGCACATTTGCGAGCTGGTTGACTGCTGCTTGATGCATGAGTTGGAATCCGAGCTGGTCGCCGAGATTGAGCGTATGCCACCTCCCCGCATCGTGGTCGTCAATGCGCCTTGCACCGCGCTGGCAGAAGTCGCCGCCGTGCTGGACATCGTAAAACGCAATTTTCCGCAAATTCGCACGGTGCTTTGCGGAGCGTTCCCCTCCGCTTTCCCTCAGCATATTGCGGAGATCCCGTGGGTGGATTTCGCGCTGATAGGTGATCCCGAGCCGATCTTGCGCAATTTACTGGACAACATTGATGTCGAACAACGCCTACGGCGCGCGCCGGGCCTTTATCTGGCCGATCATCCAGCACCCAAGCCCTACTGGCTGCCCAAGTTACACAGCCTCGCCCTGCCCAATTGGGACGACTTCTATTGGGCGAGTTACCGCGATCAATTACACCAGACATCCTGCCGCGCCGGCATCCGCTTAACACGCGGTCATTCGCGCGCGCCGGGGGATCAAGCCTACGGGGGCACGGATGAGCCATTCCGTCAATGGCCATTGGACCGCGTGGCGGACTTTGTCAGTCGCTGCTCGCACACGGAAGTGCGTGAAGTCTTGCTGATGGACCCGCCCGGATTCTGGTCCGAGTCGTTGGTGGCGGACTGGACACAGCAATTGCTGTGCGTGCGCAACGCACAAACATGGGGACTCGCGCTTCATCCTATGACGCTTTCCGAAGATCTCATTGCGGATTTGCGGGAATCCCAGTGTCGCCGCGTTGATCTGGTCTTCCCGACCTGTGACCGGGATGAACTGCGTAACCACGATATCGTGGCGGACTGGCGCGAAATCGGGAATACCATGGAATTGCTTTCCACCTGGGGCATCCAAGTCAACCCGCGCTTTTGGATTGGTGGCCCACATCGTTCCCGCGGAGACGCGGCGCGCGTTACGCAGACGATTTTGCGTTTTCGACGGGTCGACTATCTGGTCGAGCCCTATCCTTGTGAACTCGACTCGCCCTTGTATGTCAATCAGTGTGATCAAGGCGATGCCCCATCGCTGCATGATTGGATTGCCCGGGCGCGCGATCCCTGGAGCAAAGCCAGGCCGGTGCCGCTCTGGGGCGGTGAGTCGGCGCTCGCTGAATTGGAGCAGGAGCTACAAGCCATCGAGAAGACGCTGCAAAAGAACCCGCACTTGGCTTGGACCCGATTTAAGCGGCAATTCCAGTCACGCAACTGGATTGAAGTGCTGGAAGAAAAAGCGCTCGCGCTACTCCATAAGCGTAAGTCTTCAGCAAACGGATAGCGAAAGGCTCCTCAGCTTTCGAAATACGTGTATCCGCGCAGACCCGTTTCGTAGGCCGCCACGATTTCGCGTCGTTCCTGCGGAGTGATGCGACCCGAACGCACGGCCGCTTCCGCATGCTTGCGCATGCGATCCAGCAAATCGGAGGGATTGTATTCCACATAGCTCAGGACATCGGCAACGGTATCGCCCGGAATTTCCCGATCATACTCAATCAACCCAGTCTGATCGATCTGTACGCTCACCACATGGGTGTCACCCAGCAGATTGTGCAGATCACCCAAGGTCTCTTGATAGGCCCCGATCAAGAAGACCCCCATGTAGTACTCGTCATCGTTCAATTGATGCACCGGCAAAGTATTCTTCACGTCGTGCAAATCGATAAACTTGCTGATCTTGCCGTCGCAATCGCAGGTGATATCCGCCACCGTGGCCTGCCGGGTCGGCGCTTCACTCAAACGATGGATCGGGATAACGGGAAAGAGCTGCTCGATGGCCCAGGAATCGGGTAGCGACTGAAAGACACTGAAGTTGGCGTGATACACATCCGCGATCGCGGCCGAGAGTCCCGCCAACTCGTCGGGCACATACTTGCGCCCCTTCACCTCCGCCGCCACCCGGTTCACCACATGCCAGAAAATCCGCTCCGCGAGCGCTCGCTCGCGCAAGGAGACCACGCCATGTTCGAACGCGGAGCGTACTTCGTCGCGGTAATACACGGCATCGTGATAGCACTCCTGCACATTCTTTGCCGTCAGCGACTGGTTCGTGTGCATCAAGTTCTTGAGCGCTTCACTGGCATTATCCGGCAGCGAGGACGGCAGCCCGTGAGACTCAAAGCGGCTTACATCCAAAATGTTAAACAACAAGACCGAGTGATGGGCCACGGTCGCACGTCCGGACTCACTGATGATGACCGGATGCGGGACCTCCGCTGCGTCGGTTAACGTCATGACGGTTTCCACCACATCCGCCGCGTACTCATCAATCGTATAGTTGCTGCTGCTGGCAAAGTTGGTATGCGAGCCATCATAGTCAACGGCCAATCCGCCGCCGACATTGAGAATGCCCATTTTCGCGCCTTCCTGCACCAGATTGACGTAGAACCGGCTGCCTTCGGAAACCGCTGCCCGGATATTGCGGATATTCGGAATCTGAGAGCCCAAATGGAAGTGCAGCATTTCCAGACAATCCAACATCTCGCGTTCACGCAGGAGATCGACGATGTCGATGATGTGCGACGCGTTCAGCCCGAACATGCTGCGATCACCACCGGAATCGGTCCAATGTCCCTCGGCCCGTGTCGCCAGCTTGGCGCGCACCCCCAAGCGCGGCTTGATGTTCATGCGCGCGGCGCGTTCCAGAATCAAATCGACTTCGCCCGGCATCTCAATCACCAGAATCGTCTGGATGCCTATCTTGAGGGCGTACAACGCTAAATCGATGAACTCCTCGTCTTTGTAGCCGTTGCAGACGATGTACGACTCCGGATCGGTCATATACGCCAAGGCCGCCGCCAGCTCCGCTTTGCTGCCACACTCCAAGCCGTGATGAAATGGACGGCCGTGGCGAACGATCTCCTCCAGCACCTGCTGCTGCTGATTCACCTTGATCGGGTAGACGCCCACATACGTGTTCTGATACTTCGCTTCGCGCATCGCCTTCTGAAAACTATCATTCAGCAGACGGATCCGGTCCGCCAGTATATTGCCGAAGCGAATCAGGACCGGCATCGCAAGACCGCGATCCTTCAGCCCGGCCACAATATCCATTAGGCTGACCTCTACCGCCTTGCGATGACCATACGGGCGCAACACCACATCTCCGCGGGAATTGACGTCAAAGTATCCACCGCCCCATTCGCGCACGCCATACAGTTCGATGGACTTCTCGGCAGTCCACCGTGTTAACGTCTCCGGTTTTACGGCCATCGTTTCTCGCTTCCTACACGGTCCCCATCAGGCGTGCAACTGTGTCTCGTGTTGTTGCTCGAAGGAGGTAATGTCCGCCTCGTGCTCCAACGTCAGGGCAATGTCATCCAATCCACGGATCAAATGCTCTTTCACCACTGGATCAACGTCAAAGTGGAAGGCGACCTCCTCATCCATGTGCAAGATAACGCGCTGCTCCTCTAAATCAACCGTGGCCTCCACTCCGGGGAACCGTTCGACCCAGTCGAATAATTGATCCACTTCGGCCTCGGACAATTCGATCGTCAACAAGCCGTTCTTCACGCAGTTGTTGCGAAAGATATCGGCGAACCCGGGCACACGGGAACCGTTGCGATCCTGCCACGGCGCAATCACGGCCTTGAATCCGTATTGTGCCACCGCCCAGACCGCGTGTTCCCGACTCGATCCGCAGCCGAAGTTGTTGCGGGTCACTAGAATCGACGCGCCGGCGAAGGCGGGCTGGTTCAACTCAAAGGCCGGGTTGGGTTTGCCATCATCCCCGTAGCGCCAATCGAAAAACAAGCTTTCACCGAATCCGGTGCGCTTAATCGACTTGAGGAATTGTTTGGGAATGATCTGGTCGGTATCCACATTGGCACGATCCAATGTGGCCACGACGCCGCGATGTGAACTAAATGCTTCCATAACGATGTTCTACTCCAATCTTCTTTCGTGCCTACGCCCAATCGTCGGCTCAGGCAGCCCAATTGCGAATGTCGACGAAATGTCCTTCCAGCAATGCCGCCGCGGCCATTTCCGGACTGACCAGATGCGTGCGACCGCCCTTGCCCTGCCGGCCCTCGAAGTTGCGGTTCGAGGTGGAGGCGCATCGCTCGCCCGGCTTGAGCTGATCCGGGTTCATCCCCAGACACATGCTGCAGCCGGCGTGACGCCATTCCGCGCCCGCATCGATAAAGACCTTGTCGATCCCTTCGGCTTCCGCCTGCTTGCGCACCTGCTGTGAACCGGGAACGACAATCACCCGCACGGAGTCGGCCTTTTTGCGTCCCTTGATGATGCCCGACACCGTCCGCAAATCTTCGATCCGCGCGTTCGTGCAACTACCAATAAAGATCGTGTCCAGGGGAATCTCGGTCATCGGCGTGCCGGGCGACAGCCCCATATACGCGAGTGCCTGTTCGACATCCTTCACGCTGTGACCGGGAACAGAATGGGGATCAGGAACCCGATCCGTCACATCCACAACCATGCCGGGATTCGTGCCCCACGTCACTTGCGGGGCGATCTTGTCCGCCTCAATCGTCAACACACGGTCGAACTCCGCGTCCGGATCGCTCGGCAATGATCTCCAATACTCCACTGCGCGGTCAAAGGCTTCCCCCTTGGGCGCGAAGGGACGATCCTTCGCGGCGATGTACTCATACGTCGTGTCGTCCGGCGCGATCATACCCGCGCGCGCGCCGCCTTCGATGCTCATGTTGCAGATCGTCATACGCGCTTCCATGGACAGCGCGCGCACGGCTTCGCCGGCATACTCAATCACATAGCCGGTCCCGCCGGCGGTGCCGATCAATCCGATCAACTTCAGGATCATGTCCTTCGAATACACGCCCTTCTGCAGTTTCCCGGTGAATTCGACCCGGAAGGTTTTGGGCTTCGATTGGCGCAAGGTCTGTGTGGCCAACACGTGTTCCACTTCCGATGTACCGATACCAAAGGCCAAAGTTCCGAATGCGCCGTGCGTTGAAGTATGCGAATCGCCACACACCATCGTCAGCCCAGGCACAGTGATCCCCATTTCCGGTCCAATGATATGCACAATCCCTTGGTGATCGCTCTGCAAGTCATACAGGTTCACTCCGAACTCTTTGCAGTTCGTCCGCAAGGCCTCGACTTGCGCCGCCGAGATGGGATCGCGAATGGTCATGCGATCCTCCGTGGTCGTCGGCACGTTGTGATCCATCGTGGCAAATGACAAGTCCGGCCGACGTACAGCCCGTTTGGCCATCCGCAGCCCTTCGAAGGCCTGCGGACTGGTGACTTCATGGACCAAATGACGATCAATGTAGAGCAGCACGGTGCCGTCCGGCATCGTCTTCACCACATGCTTGTCCCAAATCTTTTCGAATAACGTTTTCCCAACCATACTATTTCCTTCACGCGGGCTCGCGCCCCTTACTTCTTAAGTGGAATAATCGAACGTGCCCCCTGCCACTGCGCGCTATGCGCTAGGCAAAGAGGAGACACTTCATTATGAACGTTCCACGGAATCCCTCTAATCACAAGAAAGACCGCGCGAATATACGGCTTGATCCGACTCGTGGCAACCCCGAACACGACGAGGGTTAGAACGTGATGCTGGCCGTCATCGCGGCGGTCACCCCGGGATTCAAACGCTCGTCGAAAAGGGTCCGGTTGTCCGCATCCCGCACGCGATAATCACGCCACGGCGCAAACCCGATTTCGGCGCCAAACGTCATGCCGGGATTAGGCCGGAACACCAGCGAACCGGTCGTCACCACCGCCTGCGACCGGAAAACGCCGCCCTGGCCGGGACCGTCTTCGTTCAGGCGGAACGCATGGCGAAAATATTCGTTGTTGAGCGCCACCTCCCAGCGTTCGCGCGCATCCAGCGCATAGGCCAACTGCAAGCCGCGGGTCGTCCGCAGACGCAAGCGATCCGTGATTGCCCAAGTGACAGACGCAAAAGGGAACAGCGAATTGCGTTGTTCCAAGCGTCGCCCCGCCATCGCGCCTACCCCTAACTGGAAGTTTTCGGTCCACTGATACTGCACCAGGAAGCTCGCATTCCCGGTATAGGCGTCGCGGGCCGAAGCTTGCGCCTCACGTGAACTACGCCCACTAATCATCGTGAACAGCGACCAATCGTCACGCAGCGGCCCCGTGAAGAGGAGGCTGGCGCCCAGCGATTCCACGCGACTCATTAGCCCATCGATTTCATCCGTGCCGCGGAAACGGAATTCGTCCCAATCATGCGAAACGGAAAGAACCAGCATGCCGCCTCTTGTAACAGGCCGAATGATGGAGCCCGTTACATCATGGTGTCGGATGGCAACAGACCCATCCGCAGACCGGAATCCGGTTCGAAACTGCGCCGAAGGTGTATAGCGAATTTGAAAGAATAGGGGCCGGTCGGGAAACGTACTGACAGGCCCCTCAGACTCGTTCGTCGATTCCTCTGCGTGTGCAGTCAACGGGAGCCAACCCACACAGCAAATCACGATCAGGCACCCTGCCCGTCTCCACTTCATTGTGCTTCGAGAATCCAATAAGGAGACCACGGCGGCTGAATCAGCTTCACTTCGCTGAAGCCCGCTTCCCGCATCAGTTTCTCCAGTACTTCCGCGCTGAATACGCGACCGTTGGGGCTGGTCAGCATCATGTTGATCGAGAAAAGATTTGAGAACATCGGTCCCGCACGGTCCGCCTCCAACATCATATCTACCAAAAGGA
>SLAD01000366.1 GCA_007126995.1 Kiritimatiellia bacterium
CATCGCGATGGCATCGAGGTCGCCCGGCCGCTGTACGAATCACTGCGCGCGCAACTCACCGACACGAATGCGCTGACGCAATTGGAGGACTTGCTGTGGTTCCACGAGGATGAATCGCATGCCCTATTGAGCGCCTACGCCAACTCGCCCACGGCGGTCTTTTTCAACGGCCAGCCGGTCGGATCCGTACGCGCGGCGGACGCACTGTCTTTCTTCCGCGTTACCATCGAGCCCGGTCGTCACGCCCTCGCGTTGCAGAGCCGGCATCATCCCTATCCGAATTGGGTGCAAGCCTATCTGCGCACCCATCAGCGCGACGTGTACACAACGCCCGAATGGCGGCACCGCTTCAATGCCCGCGGCGCCTGGACCTCGCCGGGATTCAATGACGGCGACTGGCCGATCATCGGCGGAACCGGCGCAAAAGGGCCGCCTGAGGTTCCGTTCATCTGGGTCTTTCCGCACGCTCACATCGACATGCAATCGATCGCCGTGGGCTTGCGCCCATCATCGGATTGGAGCGATCAATCGGCGCTCGCCGCCTATCGTTATGAATTCGATTGGCCGTGACCGCGCCCTACTGAATCAGGAAGCGCTCCATGTCGCAGAGTCCCTCCGGCGTGCCCATGTCCAGTAGCGGCGGCTCCGCCGGACAAGCGATCAGCCGGTGTGCGTCCGCCCAGCGCGGGAACAGATCCGTCTCCAGCGAGCAGGGTTGATCCGCCGGAATATCCGCCAGCGCCGCCCGATGCATGCGATACACGCCCCCGTTAATCCAGCCGGATGCGCGCTCCTCCTTTTCGCGGAACGCCGTGATCACGCCATGCGCATCGAACTCCACCGTGCCGAAACGGCCCGCCTCCTCGATCTGGGTCACCGCGATCCGGATTTTCCAATCGTTGGAAACTTTTTTCGCCGTTTTTCCAATCGTTGGAAACTTTTCGCCGTTATTTTCCAATCGTTGGAAAAAATCCGGCTGATTTTTCCAATCATTGGAAACTTTTTGACCCCTGTTTTCCAATCGTTGGAAATCCAGGTTCGGCAACAGTGTGTCACCGTTGACGAGATAGAAAACGTCATCGATCAGTTGCGCCTCCACGAAGCGCAATGCGCCGCCCGTGCCGAGCGGTTTCGGTTCCTCGGAGACCGTGATGTCCTTTTGGTTCGCCGCCCAGTCCTTGATTTGATCGGCCAGGTGTCCGGCTGCCAGGTGGATTTGTGTGACACCGCCGCGCCGCAGCCATTGTACCTGCCACTCGATAAACGGCCGGCCTGCCACCGGCACCAGCGCCTTGGGCCGATCCGCGTAGAGCGCGCGTAACCGGGTCCCCTGCCCCCCCAATAGAATCACCGCTTGCATGCCCCGAGGGTATGCGATCCCCTATCCCACCGCAAGCGCAGGCGAGCGCGCCGTATCGCGCCTGATTCGTGAGGCGTGAGACAAAGATCATCAGTCGCGATATCAGGGCACAAAAAAGCGCCCGCCAAATGGCGGGCGCTTTTCTATAGACTTACGTCTGTGCGCTTGAATTATTTCAGGCGACGACGCAGGGCTGCGACACCCATCAGGCCAATGGCCAACAGGCCCATCGTGCCCGGCTCAGGAATCAGGCTGACATCATCAATGTCAAACCGGCGCCCATCTACTTCGTCTGTGCGGAAGTAGACCTCCACGATCTCCATGTCTTCATCGGCTACAAAGGATGTGGTGTATTGCTGATACACGCCATCGCTCGCGAAGAGGAACGTGGACTCGTGATTTGCGAGAAAGTTTTCACCCGAATCACGCTCGTTCATCCCGATGAAGAGGTTACCCCCGTCACCGCCAACACCGGCCCACCAAACGGACAGGAAGATTTCCTGACCCGCAAAGTCGCCGAGGTTGAAGACAAATTGGTCCGCTGCAGGATCCTGGTTGGCATCAATGGAAAGGTGCCAATCACCGCTATTGGGATTCGCATCATTCCGCCAAACACCACTCCCGGCAATAGTCCAATTTGAGGGATTCCATGTCTCGTCTACCTCATGTTCTTCGAAACCGGGATTCAACACCCAGTTTCCCATCGCCATGGAGGCCGTCATCACGCCAACAGCCGCCATCATGACTAACTTCTTCATGTACGTACTCCTATCTTCTTTCTGAACTTCCCACCGCCGATAGACACCCATCCACCGTGCGGCACCTAGGTTCGACGAGTGTGGAAAAACAAGCAGTATAAGTCAACCGTTTTATTAACTTTTTTTTGAACGTAATCTTGACTCATTTGTTCCGGTTGTCGAGCGCCACTCAGCGGGTGAGCGCGGCGTGTTGGGCCTCGGCTAGCCATTCGGCGAAATCTGGATTTTCCAGGATCGCATGTTGAAAGGCGTTCGGATAGGCAAACCAGCGCCGCACAAACACAGGATACCGCGCCAGCAATTCCCCCAACGTTGATCGCGCATCCTCTATTTGACCGGCATTGAACTGAGCGCATGCCAGCAAAGCGCGCATTTCTGCGCTATGGGCGGGCGCGCGGGCGCTGCTGGTCTCCATTACATCAAGCGCACGGCGGAATTCATCTTGGTCCCACAGGGCCAACAGCGCGTATTTGCCAACAGCCAAGTGGCCGGGGTACTGCTGATGACGGGCAATCAAGCGCTCCAGCCCATCATCGTCTTCCGCCAATGTCGCAACATAATCGTTCATGCTCCAAAAGGCGGGCGCCGTTAGTCGCAGTCGCGAATCCTGCAGCCGTTCCCCGAATGCCAAGACCGATTCCGGGTCGCGACCCGCCGCAATCGTGGCGAACTGCTCGTAGAAACGATGCAATGTCCTAAGCTGCTCGCGCATGCGTTGTACCCGCCGGTCCAAGTCGGCAGCGAACTGAGACTCCGTGACTTCATCGTCCGCGATAGGGGAAATGGTCAACCA
>SLAD01000001.1 GCA_007126995.1 Kiritimatiellia bacterium
CATGACTTTTAATTTGATTATTACATGTGCCATATTGATCTCCTCATATGATCGTTAGTTTGGACCTTCAAATCCGCATTCAGGGCAGGTATATCCAGCGACAATCTGCCTGCATTGGCTGCATCTGACAATCTCATATTTGCCGCATGCTGGGCACATAAAGATTGCAGAACCGATATCGTTTGCAATATCTTTTTTGCATGAGATGCATATTTTCTTATCTGCCATAGTGATGATTCCTCCTGTGATTATGATCTGATCCCTGGTTTTGAGAGTTAGTAATTCATTTATAAATCTTTGGTTTAAATAGTGCCGACGGCCTTTTTGTGTCCTGGCAGATATATGCGCCTTGAATGGATTACTATGTGGACATACTGGTCGATCAGCGTCTTGATGGATAAGAAGACGATGAGGATGATCATACCCTCTGCCTTAAATGTCCCAAGAACAAGCAATATAGGATAGACCCTTAAAGCATTGGAAAGCATCAATTGAAGGACATAGCTCTTTCCCAGCCGCTCTTCTTCCTTGCCAGAATCCTTGATGTATGAATATGTATGAGATATCAGGAAAAGCGATGCACCAATGAGTATATTTTGGATAGAAGCACCTGCAGTTGCATTATCTAAGAGTATAAAAAGAACAGCTATGCTTATCATCACATACCCTACAGTATAGGCATTCCTTATGACGTTCCTATAGCTAACATTACTGTAGCTCTGTTCAAGCTCATGCATCTCTCCAAGATAATCGAGGTTCTCTTCTTTTAGCTTGTGTATCCTAACGATGTTAAAAAATCCGATTATAAGACCCTGAACATAATAGATCCATAAGAATGTCACCAGCTCCCATCGAAAGACCAACGCAATCATAATCATAGATATATTTGAGAATAACAACACCCAAAAAGAGCTGTCATTGATAAATCTGTATCCTTTCACTGCTGATCAATCCTGATGCTTGTTGATATGGCACAGCGTATGGCTCAGCGGCAATATGCCTAAAAGGGCATATCTGCACCCATGCCACCAGCCGGAGGCCTTCGGATATCTTCACTTGCTCCGCCTGCAGCTGCGATGACATCATCGATGCGCAAGATCATCTCAGCTACTTCAGAAGCGGATGAGATGGCCTGTTTTTTGACACGCATCGGCTCGACGACACCTTTTTTCCATGCATCGTTAATCTTTCCTGTCGAAACATCAACTCCTCCCCACTTCATGCCTTTGTCATGCGCTGCTTTGAGCTCTGTTATGATATCGATCGGGTCAAGGCCTGCGTTCTCAGCAAGTGTCTTTGGGATAACCTCCATAGCGTCAGCGAACGCAAGGACTGCAAGCTGCTCCCTTCCTGAGAGGCCTTCTGCAAATTTCCGAAGATTGCGAGCAATCTCCATCTCAGGAGATCCTGCGCCTGCGACAACCTTGCCATCGACAAGAGCGGCTGCTGTATCGCCGATCGCATCTTCCATCGCCCGCTTGATCTCATCTACAACATGGTTTGTTGCGCCTTTTATGATGATGGTGACTGCCTGAGGATTCTTGCATTCTTTGATAAAGATCATATCATCTTCTCCAAAGCGGACCTGTTCTACAAGGCCTGCATTTCCAAGGTCTTCTTTGTTGAGCTCCTTGAGGCTTGTGATGACCTTTGCACCGGTAGCTTTTGCAATAGCGCTGATATCAGATCGTTTGACTCTCCTTACAGCGAAGATACCTCGTTTTGCAAAGAAATGCTGCGCTATCTCGTCGATACCTTTCTGGCAGATGACCACAGTCGCACCGCTTGCTGCGATCCGCTCAACCATCTCCTTGATCATCTTCTCTTCCTGCATGACAAAGGATTCAAGCTGGTCAGGGCTTGTTATCTGGATCTTTGCATCTGTTTCAGGCCCTTTTACCTCTATCGAAGAGTCGATGACAGCAACTTTTGCATTGCGCACGACGCGAGGCATGCCTGAATGCACCCTTTCCTTATCGATGGCGATGCCTTCGATAAGCTGCGATTCTTCTATAGAGCCGCCGACCTTCTTCTCGATCTTGATATCATCCTTGTTGTAGTAGATAGAGTCCTTGTCCTTCTCGATGACGCGCTTGACAGCCTTGATAGCGATCGCAGCCAGATGGTCCTTTGCGCTTTCTGCACCTTTTCCTGTCATGGCTGTTATAGCGATCTTCTTAAGCAGCTCTGTGTCTTTTTGAGAGATATCCTCTGAGATGTTCTTAAGTATGACCATGGATTTCTCTGCTGCCATACGGTAACCTCTTGCGATGACAGTTGGATGGATGTTTGAGTCAAGCAGCTTCTCTGCATTTGCCAGAAGCTCTCCAGCCAATATGACAGCTGTCGTCGTGCCATCACCTACCTCTGATTCCTGCGTCTTTGCGACCTCAACGATCATCTTTGCAGAAGGGTGATCGATCGACATCTCATTTAAGATGGTGACGCCGTCGTTTGTTATCGTGATGTCGCCAAGTGTATCGACAAGCATCTTGTCCATGCCCTTTGGACCAAGCGTTGTCCTTACTGCCTCTGCAACTGCTTTTGCAGCTGCGATATTTGTCTTCTGGGCGCTCTTGCCCTGAGATCGTTGAGTGCCTTCCTGAAGGATAAAAATCGGTTGCATGTTAGCATTGTTTGCCATATCTGTTTCGCCTCACGTGTTGATCAGTCATCTAGTTAGTCCTATAAAATGATATCTGATGCCTTTAATCTTGGATTTTGATGTCCTATTTAAAATTTTGTGCTCGTTTTGACATTATAGAGAATATAGAGAACAAGGAAGAAGATCCTATAAGTAGTGTTTAGGATGAGCAGGCAATCATTTGACCCTGTTTGAGTTTAATGTATCGGTAAAATATAGCTGATAACTATAGATAGGATAGCTATATCATAAG
>SLAD01000375.1 GCA_007126995.1 Kiritimatiellia bacterium
AGAGGTTCAGTAGGAGCACCAGCAGCAATGACAACACAACGCTGATGCCGACATTCAGCCGCACCAACGCCCGCCAACGTCCGCGTTGGCGCTCTCGTTTTTCCGTTGTCTGTGCTTTTTCCATCTGGCCTATTCTCAGGCCCGCCATTTGCGGGATTCCAGTACTTTCATGGTCATGAACAGGGTCCATGCGGTCCCTGCCAAGTAGAACACGATCGGCCGCGTATCGATTACGCCGCGCGAAAACTCCATCATGTGAACGACGGCCGAGGTATATCGACCGATCTCCTGCAATGTGGCGCCGCGCGCGTAATACGGCACGAATCCCCAAAAGAAGAAGCCACAGAGGACGACGAAAGTGATGACGGCGGCAATCGCTTGATTCCGTGTCAACGATGACGCGAGTAAACCGATCGAAAGATAGAATGCGCCGATCAACAGGATGCCGAGATAACTCGTGATCATGGCGGTGTGGTCGATGGGCGCCCCGGCGGGACTCACCTGCGCGAGCAGCACCGCATAGGCCATGGTGGGCAGCCACAGAAGTGCGAAGAACCCTAGACCGCCGCAGAATTTGGCCAACACCACTTGCCCATCCGTCAGCGGCGCCGTCATCAAGCTTTCAATCGTGCCAATATTCTTTTCCTCGGCAAATTGACGCATGGTGATCGCCGGAATGGCCATCAGCATGGCGAGCCAGAAGAACAAACTCTCCCCGAGCAATTGCCGCATCACACTGCCGGACTGCGAGCCTTCGGAAAGCAGGCCGATCAACATGCTGAAACTCAGTCCCATCAAAATGAGGAACAGGACGAAGATCACATATGCGACCGGCGACAGGAAAAAGCTCATCCATTCCCGGCGCATGAGGGTCAGGAACACTCTCATGATCGTTCCTCCTCCCGGGTTCCCGTCGCCTGTGTGAGCTCGATGTACACATCTTCGAGCGATCGATTTTCCAGAGACAAGTCCCGCAGGTGCCAGCCTCGGCGCACCACCAACTCGAAAATATTCGGACGCAGGTCCACCTCACGGGCTGTTTCGATCAGCCCATGAATCCACGCGCCATCTTCACGCAAATCGGCGCGATGCACATGCGGCAAGGCGGTCATGGCCGTATGTACATCGGCCAATGGGCCTTTGATTTCGATCCGAATACGGTTTCCCCCGCCGAATGTGGATTTCAGATTCTCCGGCGTATCGGAGGCGACGATCCGGCCTCTGTTGATGATCAGTAAGCGTTTACAGGTCAGTTCCGCTTCCGGCAGAATATGGGTGCAGAGCAAAATGGTGTGGCGACTGGCCAGTTGCTTGATCAGGTTGCGGATTTGCCGGTTTTGGTTTGGATCCAGCCCCAGCGTCGGCTCATCGAGAATCAGCAGTTCGGGATCATGCACGAGCACATCCGCCAATCCGACTCGCTGACGGTAGCCGCGGGACAGTCGGCCGATGACTTCGCGTCCCATCTGTTGCAAGCCACAACGCTCTTTCACCTCGCCCAGCATGGACCGCAAGCGTCGCGAGGGGAGCTGCTTGATGCGCGCGCGGAAGCGTAAATATTCGTCCACGCGCATTTCGGGGTACAGCGGCACCGACTCCGGCAGATACCCGATGCGGCGCCGCACATCCAGCGAGTGGGTGAGCACATCATAGCCCGCCACCTGCACCTGCCCGGCGGTGGCCGAGAGGTAACCGGACAGTATGCGCATGGTGGTGGTCTTGCCGGCGCCGTTTGGCCCCAAAAAACCGACCACCTCGCCGCGCCCGACCTCGAAAGAGACATCGTCGACGGCCGCAAAACGTCCATATCGCTTGGTTAAATGTGTGACCGAAATCATGTTGATTGAACTCAGACAGCTACCTGGAGATCGAACTTTACGCCCACCCGCTTAACGGGCTACTCTGACGGGGCGAAACGAAGCCTGATTGCCGGTTAGCACTATGAAGAACACCCCCCTAATCCGTCAAGCCATGCGCAGTGACGCCTATGTGGCCGAAACGAATTTCCCCTGCTTCGCGCGGGCTTCCCGCTATCGAAATCTGACGCGTCCTTCGGCTGCCTGCCTGCAAGAGGCGGACCGGCGACGCGCTCTATTCCCCTACTCCGAGCGGCATTTACACTGTGTATGGCATGATCCTGGCCTAAGGCCCGGCGCATTGATGACGCGACGCGGGGAAGCCATCGCCGTCGAACATCCGGGGCACTGGAATCATGAGGCGGGACCGGACTTTCTCGGCGCGGTCCTGTATATCGGCGATAGTCGGCGTCGGGTGGTGGGCGATGTGGAAATTCACATCCATCCGCAGGACTGGAAAGCGCACGGGCACGCCGGCGATGCGCGCTATAAAGATGTCCGCTTTCATGTCACCTACTTCGCAGGCGATGACGCGGCGTTGGACCGTGTACCTGCGGCCGAGCAGATTGTGCTGAAAGATGCGCTTGCGGCGTTGCCGGGATTCTCCTTTGAGCAAATCGACACAACCGCCTATCCGTACGGGGCGCGGGCCGACCGGCCCCCTTGCGCAGCGGTGCTGGCCCTCTACAGCCCCGATGAACGCGAACAATTGTTGCAGGCCGCTGGCGAAGAGCGCCTGCGACAAAAGGCGGAGCGAATGCAACAAAGCATGAACGAGCTGGGCGCAGACCAAGTGCTGTATGAAGAAATGATGACGGCACTCGGCTTCAAGCACAATAAGCGCGCCTTCCGAAGTCTGGCACGGCTGCTTCCGCATACCACGTTGCGGGAACGGTCCGAGGGTGATCCGGCCAAAGGATACGCCTTGCTGCTGGGCATGGCCGGGCTGCTCCCGGATCCGTCAGCAATCGCGTGGCCTGCGGAAACACAGGCCTGGTTACGTCAGCTCTGGCAAGTCTGGTGGCGTCACGAGCAGTCGCTGCCGCCTGCGATGAATGCGGCGGCATGGCGACTCGACAGCCTCCGTCCGACCAATCACCCCATCCGCCGGCTCAGCGGTGCCGCGCAGCTCTTCTGTTCCACCGCGCCCTTCTCCGCGACACTGACTGACTGGCTGAACGGTGAATCCGGGCAGTGGACGCGAACCTGGTTGCAGTATTGCACTCGTTTGTCGGACGGATTCTGGTCGACACGATTGACGCTTCGCGGCGAAGAACAGCCGCAAGCTGTTGCGCTGATTGGTGAAGCCCGGGCCACAGCGATGCTGGTCAATGTATTGCTGCCCTTTGGCGCCAGCCACGCCCAGCATCAAGCAACGGTCCTTGCCGCACTCGAAAACGTGCCGCAGGAGGCTGAGAACGCGCTCGTCAAACAAACCGCCTATTATCTCTTCGGGCGCGATCATAGCCCGTCGCTCTATCGCACCACGTTGGCGCGGCAAGGGCTACTGCAGATCTTTCACGACTTCTGCATGAGTGATCGCACGCGCTGTGCGGCCTGCACTTTTCCGCAAGCGCTGCAACGCCATCTGGATCAGCGCTGACCTTTACTCAGGCTCAAACTCGGACTCGCCGAAGGCAAGGATCGGATAAAACAGGAAGGGCAGGAGCAATAGGCCGAATCCAAACAGCACGCCGTGTCCGAAGTTACGCGAGAGCCGCATAATCATAATGATGGACACAACGAAATTGACTAGCGGGATCAAGAGCAACAGGAAGTACCACATCGACATGCTCGCCATCCGCAGATACACGAGCACGTTGTAGATCGGAATCAGGCTGGCCCAACCGGCTTCGCCCGCCTTTTCATACACGATCCACAGTACGATGATATAGAACAGCATAACGGCCACCGACAAGCCGAGCGCGGCGTACGGCGTCCATGCGGGAAGCCCCAGCTCCTCCCACTCGATTTCGAATATTTCCATGCTATGCATGAGACCGTCCCAGTCGACGGATTCCATTTGCTGCGAAAAGGCGTCCCAGTCCACCGACTCGAGGGTCTCCGCGATGCGCGGATCGGCCGACTCCAGCAGGGCTGGGCGTGTAAACCGCGACGGAGTTTGCGACACAACGGCCACGACAGCACCGTCCTCGAGAGCCACTTCGCGGTTACGATCGTAGAAGAGGATTTCCAGCCCATCGCCTTGAACGACGGCCCGTGGGTCCCCCCATGCCTCAATTACCTGATCACGGGACATGCCTTCGCTGACGTCGGCAACAACCGGCCCGGCCAACCCCAGCAAGAGCACGCCCAGGAGTATTCGCCCTGCCCTCCTATACATCCTTTTCATGGCTGGCAGAGTGCGCGGAATCTGCCCGTTTCGTCAAGAGCAACGAGCGCGGCTTACGGTTGCGCCGACAGCGTTCGCTGCAATAGATGACCTCGTCCCAGACCTTGGCCCATTTCTTGCGCCATTGAAACGGACGGCGGCAAACGGGACACACTTTGGTGGGTCGCGCCGATGGTTTCATGAGCCGACGCTCGCCCGCGTGCGGCCAGCCAAGAGGAAGGTTGGGTCCAGTCCTTCGCGCACGGCGATGGTCGCCATCACTTTGGGGACATACATGCGTGTTTCTGCGGGGAGATAGGCGGCAATTTCCTCAAAGCTATCGGCGTCATGCGTGCGCAGCAGCCGGGCCACCCGGCCTTGCCCGCCGTTGTAGGCCGCCAGCGCCAGCTCCCAGGAATCGAAGCGGCGATGCAATTGACGCAGGTATCGCGCGGCGGCCCGCGCGTTCAGCTCGGGATCCAACCGCTGATCGGTCGGGGATACACTCATGCCGAACGACTCCGCCGTGGCCGGCATAAATTGGAAGAGACCGACCGCCCCCACCGGGCTGCGTGCCGTCGGATTGAAGGTCGATTCCACTTCGGCGACCCAGACCAATTCGGTCGGTGCCCCCTCCTCCGCGAAAATGGCCTTGAGGCGCGGCAACAGCGCCTCCGCGCGAGGCGGCAGCGGGCGCCCGGACATTTCCTGAACCCAGCGCTCGCGGTTGCCGACAACATCATTCATGGCCTGCTGATCACGCGACGACACGGGCACGCGCGCGGCCGGGCGCGGTGGCGGAGTCTGGATTTGCGGGTCTTGAGTGGCCGGTACCCGGCGGATCACGGCGGGTTCGGGGCCGTGCTGTGCCACCGCGCGTTCGGCCATGCGGGCGTAATCCAGCCGTTGCTGCAACCAGGCCGCGTAGGGGGCGGTTTCCTCGAAGTCGTTCAGCCAGGCCGTAGCCGCCTCCAGTTCAGGACGCATCCAAGCGAGATCATAGAGCGAGTCCGATAGCAGGGCCGCATCCAGTTGCCGCCAGAGGCCGCCCCACTGATCGGGCGGGAGCAGCTCAAATTCGTCCCGAATTGCTGGAGGCGCGTGCGTCTCCCAGAGCTGTTGCCCCCATTCATGTAAACGATCCAAATCAATGTCCCACTCCGCTTGCGCGGGCAAAATGAATATCAGCCACCACAAAAACATGTAACGCGAGGATCGATAAACGGCTTGAAAAACATGCATGGCAGCTTTCTAGCAAATCCGAACGCAACTTACAATTCGCTTCAAGTAAAGACGGGATTCACGAGTACCCCGATTTTTGCTGTGGCGTCAATGCTTGCAAGCCGGATGGTGCCTTCCCCGTTTGGCAGGAGAACTATTTGCGAGCGATGTGCGAGCGCGATTTGCCACTTTGGGGACTGCCCTCCAAACCGGCGCTCACGGAGCGCTGCTGCGAATGACGGCGGCGGAACATGGCGCAATCCTCAACCTTTCCAAACTCGATCAAAGCCTCCAAGTGCCCACCTCCGGCCTTTCTGAACGCATCAGTCAAAGAATGATCGAAGCGCCGACACCCCGCGCTCGCCGAGTGCCTGCATTTTCAGGCAATGCTGGCGATGGCGGGCTTGGACAATTCAATGCGCGCCAGAATCTGGTGCGGTCCAGGTCGTGAAACGGGCTTCTGCTCATTCAGTTCAAGACGGCCTGGCCCTGTCAATTGCACGGCACGTTGGGATGCGGGGAAGGTCATAAATCTCCTCTTATTGTAGCCATCTGTTTCGCTGTGAACCGATCCGTACGGTTCCTGCATAGTAAAAGGGAAGCTGGAGCCCGCCGATGGACGCCAACCGGCCACCGGCTCGCGGACGTTATACTAGATCAGCTTTTCCATGCAAGGATGGTGTAGCACTCAAGGAGCCCAAGGGGCGACTCCTCGCCCTCGGGTCAACCTGCCCCGAGCCTTCAGCGATTTTCAAAAACTCGACAGACTAAAACGAGAAGCTTATAAAATTACATTCATCTACTCTTCTTGAACCAAGCGCTCCAAAATCATGAACACTGAGATTCCATCTCCCTCCCACCGCCGCCCCCTTTCCCTGGATCGCTTTCTCTTCGGAGCCTGTTATTATCCGGAACACTGGGATGCGGAAACCCGCCGGGAAGATGCCGAGCGCATGGCGGCGGCGGGTTTTAACACGGTTCGCATGGCGGAATTTGCCGCCGAACACATCGAACCCGAACCCGGAAAGTTTACTTTCGAGTTGTTCGATGAAACCATCGCCCGGCTCGGCCGCCACGGGATCGACACCATTCTCGGCACCCCCACCGCCGCACCACCGCGCTGGCTTACCCTGGCCCATCCCGACGCGGTCGGGGTGAATGCGGACGGCGTTCCTATGCAGCATGGTTCGCGGCAGCATATGTCGATGAGCCACTCCGCCTTCAGGGAATACTCCCGTACGGTTACCCGGGCCATGGCGGACCACTTCGCGGACAATCCGTATGTCATCGGCTGGCAGACCGATAACGAATTCAATTGCGGATTTTCCGAGGATCACAGTCCGGCGGCGCAATCGGATTTCCAGGTGTTTCTGCGGGAGCGGTATGCAGACGATATCACCGCTCTCAATCAGGCCTGGGGGACAGTGTTCTGGGCGCAAACCTATCAACGTTTTGAGGACATCCCCACCCCCCGCAACCGCCGACCCGGCTTTCCCAATCCCGGACACCAGCTCGATTATGCCCGCTTTTTGGACTGGCGGGTCACCCGCTTTCAGCGCGAACAGGTTGAGATTCTCCGCGCCGCCAATCCGCAATGGTTTGTCTTCCACAACGGCTGCTTCGCTCATATAGATTTCCGCGGACCGTTCATCCGCGATCTGGACTTCCTAGGGTACGACTCCTATCCGTTATTCGACAAAAACTCAGAAACCCGGCCGCATTCCCACGCCTTCAATCTGGACCGCGCCCGCGCCTGGTCCGGGAATTTCATCATTCCCGAACTACAATCCGGCCCCGGCGGTCAGCCCGCGTATTTTCACGATAACCCCGAGCCGGGCGAAATGAGAAAGATGACCTATGCCTCCATCGCCCACGGGGCGGACGGCATTCTCTATTTCCGCTGGCGCACCTGCCGCTTCGGCGCGGAGGAATATTGGTGCGGGCTGCTGGATCACGACAATATCCCCCGGCGGCGTTTGAAGGAGGCGGAAGCGGTGGGACGGGAATTGAAAGATCTGGGGCCCCGCCTGCTCGGCACCCATGTACAGGTCACCGTGGCGGTGGCCGCCGCCGACTTCACCGCGCTGGAGGCACAGGCCACACAGACATTCGGCACGCCGGGCTTGTCGAATTATGCGGAGACCCTGCACCGTTGGTTCCACCGCGAGGGTCTGGAAACCGGTTGTGTGCATCCTGCGGACAATCTTGACGGCATCGGGCTGTACATGATTCCCCATTGGGAGGTGGTGGATCCGGACTGGGTTCCGCATCTGCGGGCCTTTGTGGAGGCGGGCGGGACACTGCTGCTGAGCGCGCGCTGCGGGACCCGGAATGCGGACAACCAGGTGATCGCGGAAACGCCTCCGGGATGCCTCGCCGATCTCGCGGGCGTGCGGGTGGTCGAGTACAGCCGCCGGAACCGCCCCGAGGACCGCCCCTGGGTGGCGGAGTGGGAAGGGGTTTCACACACCGCCGAGCAGTGGGTGGAAATTCTGGAGCCGGCGGAGGGCACTGAGGTGCTGGCCCGCTGGACCACTCGTCATGCGGCGGGGCTCCCGGCCCTTACCCGCGCCCGGCACGGAAAAGGTTCCGTGCTATACGCAGGCATGGGGCTTTCCCAAAACTGGGTGGAGGATTTCGGCCCCTTGCTGCGGGATTTGGCCGGCGTGCACCCTCCCCTGCCCGATCTTCCGGCTGGTGTGGAGATTGTGCGCCGCGAGAGTGCCGACCGCCGATTCTGGTTTTTGATCAATCATTCCGATCACCCCGCGGCGCTGGCGGGGCTACCTGCATCCGCGCGGAATCATATTGGTTCGGATCCCGAACAGGGCACACTTTGTCTAGCCCCGTCGGATGTGGCCGTGCTGGAGGAAAATCCGGTCTGAGATCAGGCGGTTCCGCCAACTGGTGTTGTGGCGTTATGGTTTACCGGAACCGGTCATATTCCGGATTGATCCGGGCGTCTTTAAAAATAGGCACATCTTTCCAAAGTTCGAAGGTCGCCCGCAGTTGTTCGACCGGTTGGGGATACATGCCTTGGTCATCGGTTTCAACTTGCCACTTGTTCAGCATGCTGCGGTGACAGAGGATCTCCTCCCGGTAGCTTGGATCCGCAGCAAGATTGTTAACCTCATACGGATCCGCTTCCAGATCGTACAGCTCCTCGAAGGGTCGCAGGCCGAACCAGTACTCAGCCTGGTAATCGGTCAGCTTGCCTTCCTTGAAGAGGCGGTGCATATCGATGACCGCAGGGTGGTCGTCACGATACGCCGGCTGCATCATCGGCCGGTCCGGAAAGAAATTGCGCAAATAGCGAAAGCGGTCGGTTCGCACGGTGCGGGTTTGATCGATGGTGTAATCGCAACGGTCCCGGCCTCCGACAACAAATGCCACCGGGCTGTAGTCGCTGCCAAAGAGATCCTGCCCATCATAATAATCGGGCAACTCGGCACCGGAAAGGGCCAGGGTGGTCGCGGTCACGTCGAGAAGGGACACCAAATCATTCACCACCGTCCCTCTTTTCACCGCAGGATGCTCCCCGGTAATAATGAGAGGCACATGCATCCCCCCCTCATAGCAGAACTGTTTGTGCCGCAGGGAAGTGTTCGAGCCGTGATCTGAAAAGAAGAAGATGATGGTGTTATCCAGTTCGCCGTCCGCCTCCAGTTGGGCGAGGATGTTGGCAATGGCCACATCAGATCCCCGGGCGTTATCGTAGTGCACCACCCAAGCCTCGCGAAGCGCAGGCGTGTCGGGAAAGTAAGGTGGCAATTCAACCGAATCCCGGTCCACACTGTCTTCCGGATTCATATCGCACTTGCCGCCCTTGCCACCCCTGATTTCGATCTGTCCGAACCAAGGCTGATTCTTGTCCGGTCGGGAACCCCAGACATCCTGGGTGAAAGATCGCCAATGTTCCGCGCGGTTGCCCTGCCAGCCGTTCATTCCCGGACGGTAATCCGGCGGATTACCGACATCATAGAGCGCGGTGCGGTCATAATGGAAATTGTAATCATCCTTCCCGCTGTTGAAGGTGAAGTAGCCCTGCTCCTTCATCAGCTCGGGAAGCGTCTTGATGCCCTTCGGCAAATTGATCCGCAACTCCTCCGGGACGACTTCCCCGTCCGTCGTGCGGCTTGAACGGTGATTCTGGCTGTTTGTCGTTGTCTGCATCACACCGGTGATAAAGGCGGAACGCGAGGCCGAGCAGACAGGCGAAGTGGCATACGCCCGGGTGAACAGGACCCCCTCTTTTGCTATCCGGTCAATGGTCGGCGTGTGGTTGCGGTTCACCTCATCACCATAACAACCCATCCATGGGGAGAGATCCTCCGCCACAATCCAGAGGATATTTGGTTTTTTGTACCCTTCGGCACCGGACAAGGAGGCATGCGGCTGAGAGTTACTGAGGCTTACGTTCTTCATGTATATTTTCCTGGATCTACTTTAGTGGCGTTCTGGTTCACCGGAACCGGTCATATTCCGGATTGACCTGCGCGTCTCTGAAAATCGGCACGTCTTGCCAAAGTTCAAAGGTGGCCCGCAGTTGTTCGATCGGTTGGGGATACATGCCTTGGTCATCGGTCTCAATTTTCCATTGGTCCAGAATGCTGCGGTGGCGGAGGAGTTCCTCCCGATAGTTGGAGTCAGCGGCCAGATTGTTGACCTCATACGGATCGGCCTGCATGTCGTACAGCTCCTCGAAGGGGCGCAGGCCAAACCAATGCTCAGCCTGGTACTCGGTGAGTTTACCTTCATTGTAGAGGCGGTGCAGATCCTTGACCGCCGCATGGTGGTCACGATACCCGGGCTGCATCAGCGGCCGGTCCGGGAAGTAATTGCGCAGATAACGGAAGCGATCGGTTCGCACCGTGCGGATTTGGTCGATGGTATGATCGCAGCGATCCCGGGCTCCGATGATGAATTCCGCAGGGCTGTAGTCGCTGCCGAAGAGATCCTGACCATCATAATACTCGGGCAACTCGGCGCCGGAAAGGGCCAGGGTGGTCGCGGTCACGTCGAGCAAGGACACCAGATCATTCACCACTGTGCCTTTTTTCACGGCAGGATGATTTCCGGTGATAATAAGAGGCACATGCATCCCCCCCTCATAGCAGAACTGTTTATGGCGGAGGGAGGTGTTCGAGCCGTGATCTGAAAAGAAGAAGATGATGGTGTCTTCCAGTTCGCCGTCCGCTTCCAGTTGGGCGAGGATGTTGGCAATGGTCACATCAGATCCCCGGACATTGTCGTAGTGCACCACCCAGGCTTCGCGAAGCGCAGGCGTATCGGGAAAGTAAGGCGGCAATTCAATCGAATCCCGGTCCACGCGGTCTCCCCGGTTCATCTCGCGTCGGCCGCCCTTGCCACCCCTGATTTCGACCTGTCCGAACCAGGGCTGATTCTTGTCCGGGCGCGAACCCCAGACATCCTGGGTGTAAGATAGCGAATGCTCCGCACGGTTGCCCTGCCAACCGTTCATTCCCGGGCGGTAATCCGGGTGATTGCCGACATCATAGAGCGCGGTGCGGTCATAATGAAAATTGTAATCATCCTTTCCGCTGTTGAACGTGAAATACCCCTGCTCCTTCATCAG
>SLAD01000080.1 GCA_007126995.1 Kiritimatiellia bacterium
CGCGTCTCGCGGTTGAACGCGGCCTGGCCGAAGCCGACTGGTACCAGACCCCCGTTCCGCGCGCCCGCTTGCGCGCGTTGCTGGAGCGGCGCGACGGGCCCGCGGCGCGCGACACGGTCCTGTGGTTTGCGCTGCTGGCGTTGACGGCCTGGGGCACCGTCCTGTTGTGGGGTACGCTCTGGGTGATCTTCCCCTATGCCTTGTATGCCGTGCTCTACGCCACGGCATCCGACTCGCGCTGGCACGAATGCGGGCACGGTACCGCGTTCAAAACCGACTGGATGAACAACCTGATCTACGAGCTGTCCTCGTTCATGGTCCTTCGTGAATCGGTCGTCTGGCGCTGGAGCCATACCCGGCATCACAGCGACACGATCATCGTCGGCCGCGACCCGGAAATCCAGGTCTCGCGTCCGCCGGATATCCCCACTCATATCAAAAGTATTTTCGCCATTCCGCAATACAAGGCCTATTTCCCCAATCTCATCCAACACGCTTTCAGCCGCATGACGGAGGCGGAGAAGACCTTTATCCCGGAAAGCGAGTTCCCGAAGATATTTCGCAACGCCCGCATCGTAGCCGGTCTCTATGTCGTGATCATCGGCAGCGCCATCTTCTGGCAAACCTGGATTCCCATCTTCCTCTTCATCCTGCCGCATTTCTTCGGGACCTGGCTGATGATCGTGCATAACACGACCCAGCACGCGGGCCTGGCGGAGAATGTGCTGGATCACCGTCTCAACTGCCGAACCGTATACATGAATCCGTTCAGCCGGTTCATTTACTGGAACATGAACTACCATGTGGAGCATCACATGTTCCCGTTGGTGCCCTATCATGCCCTGCCCCGCCTGCACGCGTTGATCAAGGACGATTGTCCGCCGCCGTATACCTCCATCGCCAAAGCCTGGCGTGAGATCCTGCCCGCGATTCTCCGGCAGGTCAAGGAGCCGGCCTATCACGTAAAGCGCACATTGCCGGCACCGCGCAGCGGAGATGAAGACGTCCGCGTGCGTGGCGATGCCCAGCCGGATGTGGACGGATGGATCGAAATCTGCGCGGCCGCCGATTTGAGTACGGACGATATTCTGCGTTTCGATCACGGCAAGAAGACGTTTGCGTTGTATCGGACAGGCGAAGGAAAACTGTTTGCAACGGACGGGATGTGTACCCATGGCAACACGCACCTGGCGGACGGCCTGATTGTCGGCGGCATGATCGAATGCCCGAAGCATAATGGCCGTTTTAACCTGGAAGACGGGTCCCCTGCCCGCGCGCCCATTTGTCGGGGGCTGGCGACCTGGCCGATTGAGGAACGCGAAGGACGCATCCGGCTAAACGTGTTGCGGCCCGGCGGCGACGGCGCCCGCCAGCAGCAGACCTATACCTTCACCGTCAAGGCCACGCGCAGCGTGTCGACGTTCATCCGCGAGATCGAACTGGTCCCGGCTTCGGGGACCGAACAGGTGGAATTTCAACCGGGTGATTACCTGCAATTTCGCATTCCGGCCTACGAGCGGATCGCCTTCGCGGCCTTCGATATCCCGGAACCCTACGTCTCCGTATGGCGCGAGAAGAAGGTAGTCGACCTCGTCGCCTCCCATCCGGAAGAGGGACGGCTCAACAATTATTCCATCGCGTCCAACCCCGCGAAGGAAGAACCCCTGAAACTGAACGTACGCATCGCCACGCCGCCCCCGGGTCAGGACTGTCCGCCCGGCGCCGGCTCGGCTTGGATGTTCGCGCTCAAGCCAGGCGACCGCGTGGAAGCGATCGGCCCCTTCGGCGATTTCCACATCAAGCCGACCCAGAAAGAAATGGTGTATATCGGCGGCGGCGCGGGTATGGGCCCCTTGCGCGCGCACCTGTCACACCTGCTGGAGACACAAAACTCGCCGCGCAGGATCAGCTACTGGTACGGCGCGCGCTCGAAGCAGGAAATCTACTACGCCACGGAATTCGAGGCGCTGGCGCAAGCACACGCCAACTTCTCGTTTCATCTTGCTTTGTCCGATCCGCTCGACAGCGACAACTGGCAAGGGCACACAGGATTTATACATGAAGTGGTCCGTGACG
This sequence comes from Kiritimatiellia bacterium, assembly GCA_007126995.1. Taxonomy (GTDB): domain Bacteria; phylum Verrucomicrobiota; class Kiritimatiellia; order SLAD01; family SLAD01; genus SLAD01. The sequence continues at coordinate 2,077 of SLAD01000080.1, forward strand.
AATATCTGGCCGCCCATGAGCTCCCGCAACATGTCGAATACTATCTGTGCGGTCCGCCCATGATGATCAAGGCCTGCAAGAAGATGCTCGCGGACCTCGGCGTGTCGAACGAACAGATTGCCTATGACGAGTTTTAGCAAGGAGCACGCGTTGTTCTACGCGGAACTCGCGCGCGCCTGTTTTAAAGCGGCACACCACCCGCCTGCCTGACAATAACCATTCCGAACGGCGGGATCCGGAGATCCCCGGCGACTTCCCTTTCCTCCGGCCAGATCATATTGACTTCCCGTTCAAGCCCGATCGTCCTGGCCTCGTCCGTGAAGTTCATCACAAAGAGATAATCCGTCTGCGCATCGGACCGTTGCGTGATATAGACACCCGGCGGCGTGTCGAACGTGTGGATGCGCCGCACATCTGCGTCATCAAGCGCCTGCGTCACCACGGCCTTGAGATTAGGGTGCGGCAGTTTCGCGCCGAGATAATAGGCCCTGCCCCTTCCAAACCGATTGCGCGTGACGGCGGGACGCCCTTCGTAGCGTCCGCTGGTGAACGTCGCCATGGCTTCCGCCCCTTGAAGCTGCAAGCCTTCCGCCACGGTGCGGATGCGGGCCATACCTTCCAAACCCGGGATCGCACCGGATGCCCACTCCATGTCAACGGAGCGATGTGGCGCAAGCGCGTTGTACTCCTCCGCCCACACGCCGGTCAACTCGCGCAGGGGACCTGGGAAACCGCCAAGATGACATTGATCGTTCGGGTCCACGATGCCGCTCCAGTACGTAGTGATCAGAGACCCAC
>SLAD01000341.1 GCA_007126995.1 Kiritimatiellia bacterium
AGCTCGGAACTTATCCAGAAAACAACTCGCGGGAAGTATGCGGTGAAGCAAACGGACAATGACGAATGAGCCCCTTTTTTGCTTTTCCCGCATTAGTCAGCCTACTATTGTCCCCTCTGTTGTATTGTGAAATCAAGCGGCCCAGTCGAGGGATCGCTTACAAAGGACTGGTTAGCTGAAAATGAGTCGTTGTGTAGTCACCGGCGCCGCCGGATTTGTCGGATCGCATCTCGCCGAAGCGTTAATCGCGCGTGGACACGAGGTGATCGGCTTGGACGCGTTCATCCCCTACTATCCCCGCCCCTTGAAGGAGCGTAATTTAGAGGGCCTGCGCACATCGACTCAGTTTACCTTTCATGAAACGGATCTCCGCACCGCCGAACTGCAATCGTTGATCGAGGGCGCTGACGCCGTTTTTCATCTGGCAGCCATGGCCGGACTCATGCGGAGCTGGAGCGACTTCAATCTCTACGCGTCCTGCAACGCCGAAGGCACGCAGCGTCTCCTCGAAGCCGCCCGCGAAGTGGACGTACCGCATTTCCTCTATGTTTCCACCTCGAGCGTCTATGGCAAAGAGGCCACGGGCGCGGAAGACTCGCCCCTTGTCCCCTTCTCCCCGTACGGCATTACCAAGCTGGCCGGCGAACAGCTTTGCCGCGCTTATGAGGCAAACTTTCAACTTCCGATCACCATCTTGCGCTATTTCTCGGTCTATGGGCCGCGACAACGACCGGACATGGCCTACAACATTCTGATCCGCTCCTTACTAAATGGCGCGCCCTTCACGATGTTCGGCGATGGCGAGCAAACGCGTAGCAACACCTATTGTCTGGACGGTGTCGAGGCCACGATCCTGGCATTCGAAAAGCGTGACGCGGCACTGGGCGAAACCTTCAATGTCGGCGGTGGCGAAACCGTCTCACTGAATGCGGTGCGCGAAATGCTGGAAGACCTGATGGGCAAGAAGATCGAAGTCGACCGCAAGCCCCCGCGGCCGGGTGACCAAAAGCACACCGCCGCCAACATCGACAAGGCGCGTCGGTTGTTGGGCTACAACCCTACCACGAAGGTCTACGATGGCCTAAAAGCCCAGATCGCGTGGCAAGAAGCGATGCCCTAATCCATACTTTTCCTGCTGAATCCTTGCACGCGCGCCAAATCCGGACTAAATTTGTCGGAATTAAAAAGCTGACTAAATGGAGGAAACCCATGGCAACACTGAACATTAATAAAAACACGGTTATGAGTGATTTAATCGCCGCTTATCCCGGTGCACGGCGCGCCCTGTTCAAAGGGTTCCATGTCGGCGGCTGTCAGAGTTGCGGCTTTGCGGAGACCGATACCATCACCGATGTGGCGACCAAGCATGACAAGGATGCGCAGGCGATGGTGTCCTATATCCAGGATGCGCATCAACGCGAGGCGGCACTGTTGATCTCGCCGCAAGACGCGCTGGCGATGTTTCGCAATGGCAGCGGGTCGCGCATGATCGACCTGCGCTCACCCGGGGAATACGAGGCAAGCCACATCGAAGGCGCGGAACCGATCAGCGAATCATTTGCCGAGGAAATCATGACCTGGCCGAAAGATTCCAGCATCATCCTCTACTGCCAGGACGGACAGGGCAGCATGAACGCAGCGGCGTACATGAGCGATTACGGCTTCACCCGCGTGCAGTGCGTTGACGGCGGTTATCCCGCACTCGCGGCTGCGCATGGTGCAGCGTAGGCCACTTCCGATCCCACTCTTCGCCCTGCGCGTTTGCTCATACCTACCCGCTATGCGATCGTTGGTCTTCAAGCAGCTGATTGAGCAACCTGTCCGCGGTCAGCGCATTTCTTGCCCGCCGGTAACGTTGATGGCCTGCCCGGTCATGTACGACGCCGTGTCGGAGGCCAGGAACAGTACGACGTTGCCGATATCCTCGTAGGTGCAGCCGCGTTGCAGCGGGACTTGTTTGATATAATGTTGCCGCACATCTTCAATCGATTGGGCGCCGGGCACTTTGCCGGCTTTGAAATACTGCACGAAGAGGCCCTGATCAGGATCGGTCCATAACGGCGATTCCAGCAAGTTGCCGGGACAGACCGCATTCACGCGCACGCCGTACGGAGCCATTTCGAGCGCGGCGCTTTGCACCAGACCGATTCCGCCAAACTTGCTCGCGGCATACGCGGAGTTCGCCGCACTACCCTTTTTCCCCGACTTGGAATTGATCTGAATAATGGCACCCGATCGCTGCTCCTTCATTTGGCGGCAGGCATGCTTGAGGGTCAAAAACTGGCCGAACAAGTTCACGTTCATGACGGCGCGCCATTTTTCGGCGTCGGCGGTATCAATCGGTTCGGCGATCAAAATGGCGGCGTTGGCAACGACCAGATCGACGCGCCCGAATTCTTGCACGGTTTCGGCGAATAGCCGTTCGACGTCCGCCTCCTTCGTCACGTCCCCGGCCACGGCCAGTGTGGATTGTCCCGTCTTCTTCGCCACATCGGCGACCGTCGCCTGCACAGCGTCACTTTTCAAATCGAATACGGAGACGGCATACCCTTCACGGGCCAACCGTTCCGTCAGCGCAGCACCCAATCCCTGTGCGCCGCCGGTGACAATGGCCACTTTATCTTTTCCTGCATCGGTCATGGCTGTTCTCCAAATGACTTCAACAACGCCCGCTCCGCCTCTTTCGTCCATACGCCGTCTTGTAAGTGTTGTGCCACGTCCGGGTAGGCTTCGGCGAGTTCTGTCAGGCGCGTTAGTTTCAAGCCGCGACAAGCCGGGTAGACCAGTATTTTGCCAGGGATCGTCTGATGCTCCACGGCACGGATGCCGTCCACCGCACCGTCGAGACCGCTGATCGCCGCCACAGAGAGATTCGTGTCGAGCTGACGCTGAGTGACTTTCGAGAGCACGATCTTCATGTCCTCGATCGTGCTACCGCTGGTGCCAATGAAGTAGGCTTGGCGCTCGATATAGCTATCGAGATCAAGCGGATGCGTCACCTCCGCCGGGATGCCGGCGAAGATGTTGATGATGGCTTTGGGCGCCGCCTGCTCCACCGCTTGGGCCACGAGGCCGGGCACGGGCACCATCAGGGCGATGACGTTGAACGGTCCGGGCGGAGCGTCGGTTTTCGCATTGTACCCGCGGTAGCCGACGCCATTGGCGGCGGCCAAGGGCTCGGCGAGCTTACTCAACTGGGCCAGTCGCTCGTCGCTCATGTCGCCGGCGTACACCGTGATGCCCTGCACGCCTTGGCACAGGTTGCGGATGACGTGCATCGTGCCCATCGGGCCGGCGGCGCCTACCACGTTGATGGCGTCGCCCGCGCGGATTTCGCCGTTTTCCGGGATGGCGGCATAGCCTGCATCCGGATCGGAACCGGTGGTCCCGGTGATGCGCACGCCGCCGTAATGGATCCGGCCAACCGGCGTGACAACCGGACGCCCGAACGTCTCGCCGCGCTGCACGATATTGATGAGCGCATGCTTGGCCAGCTTCGGGAAGACCGCCTCCAGCAGATCGGCGTCAGCGCCAAGAAAGATGACATCGTCGAGCGACTCCGCCGGGATCCGGTCCAGCGCTGAGCGATCATATGCGGATGAATCCACAGTCAGCACGCAGCCACCCTCGCGAGGCGCCCGCCGTTCGCGAACCACGTACGAGTCTTCGACGCAGGCCCACGGTTCCACCAAGGCGATGGCCGAGGCGGAAAGATCCTCGGCGGCCGGGATCAGCATCGACTCGCCGTTCGGTGAAGTGATTACGCGCTCATCCATCAGCACATACTCCTGCAGTCCGCCCTCGAAATTATATCCGAAGGCCGCGTTGGAGTTGGCTGTCCTCAACCAGCGATAATCCGTTTGCACAAGGCGCCGGTCGCCGGGTTGCACGCCGTGTACTTGATCGCCGACGGCCACCACGCGCACAACCGTTTCATGACCGGGCACCGCCGGTTTCTGGTCCGGCACATAGCTGGGGATTTCGTTTAGGGTGGCCTGATCCAGGATCGTGACCACGGGGGATTTGCGCACATGTGCGTCAAACTGCTTCAGCAGTTTGAGGTCCGAAAAGCAGAGGCCGGTGACTTCGATCCGGGCAAGAATTTGATGCGGTCCGGGCTGCGGAATAGTCTTCTGTTCATTCAGTTCGAGCGTGTCCGGGCCGGTTAGTTGTACCGCGCGTTGGTGTGAAGGTACCGTCATGATCGTGCCCTCGATAAGGCAATTGGTTTGCCGGGTGCAGTGGTGCGGCCGATTTCCTCGAAATAGGCGTTTCGTTCCCGGCGATCCGGGAAATTGTGGCATGCCCATTCGCTCATGTAGCCCCAGCCGTATTGACGCTGCATTAACGTGTGCGCGTACACGATATAGGCGCTCTTCAGAAAGAGGGGCAGATGAGGAGCAAGCTCCTCCGATGCGAAGTCATCGACGAACCGTTGGCCCGGCGCATTCATCTCTGTGCCCACGAGGACGGGCAGGTCACGGCTTCCGGCGAGCGCGATAATGTTCTTCAGGTTCGCGAGTTTCTGGTCCTTCACGCCCGGCGTGAAATTTCGGTCGGGGATAATGTTGATGGCAGACACGCCGGAGGACATCGCTATATCCAACCATTCCTCCATGCGTTGTTCACCCTCCGATTCGCCGTCCAGCCAGGCCAAGGTCGGGATGCCACCGGCGCGCAGGACGAATGCATTCATGGCGTCCAGGGAGGGAAATGAACGAGCCTCCGGAGCTACGTAACCGACGCCGCCCCGCTTCATCGTGCGCGCTCGTATCCGGTCCAGCAGTCGACTCGCGTCTGGCAAATCTTCGGCGGACACGTCCTCGCCCAGCTTGTCGCTCCAGAACGCTTGCAAGTCGGACATCGCAGCGAATTGGTCTGCCGCGCGGCGCGCATAGGCGCGGGAAATGTGACGCTCCGTCGCGTTTTGCCGCGGCGTCATAGGTAACACATCGTGAACATAATCGATTTCGACCGGGGACAGGTAGGCGTTAACGCGTTCGATCAATTCCCGGTTGCGCTGGCCCGCCCTGCGCAGCAGCTCCTGCAAAAAGTGTTCCTCATCGGGGCCAATGGATCGCTGGGGCATGCCGACCCCCATATGATACGCGATGCCCGGCTCGCCCGGTGAATTGATGACGGAGCCGGCCAAGCGCGGCACGTGAACGCGCGATTCGATGCCCGCACAGACGCGCAGCTTCAGTAGCCGCCCCGCCTCCAGAAATTCCTCCAGCCCGTCCAGCACGTCAAAGTCAACAAGGCCAGCCACCTGCAACCCTTCGCAGCGAGCGCGCCAAGCAATCGCGGCAGGCGAATAATCCTCCGCATTAAACGAGTAGAAGGTGTGCAGGTGTAGATTGACCGCATCCCGGTCTGGATATTCGTCATCAACGATGCGACGGGACAACTCGGCGAGCGCCTCCCGTCTCACCTCGGGATCGAAACTATTCAGTTGTGCAATCCACTCACTCATAATGATGAAGGACGATAATATACCAACCGAACAAATGCAATCGGAAATAAACAAAGAATATTTTAGTTGCTTTGATGCCCGAATTGTGGGAGCGTAGGTCGAATGCGGGGGAGGCAAACTATGTTGGCATTGCAGAGACAGCGCGAAATCTTGAGGCTGATCGAACAGGAGGGCGCGGTGCGGGTAGCGAACCTCGCGCGTCGGTTTAAGGTCACCGAGGAAACCATTCGTCGCGATCTTACCACGCTCGAGAATACCGGACGTGTGACGCGCAGTCACGGCGGCGCTGTGCTCTCGCTATCGTCGCGGCTTGAGGTGCCGCACCAGCAGCGCGAGGTACTCAACAAGGCGGAGAAGATCCGGATTGCCAACGAGGCCGTGCAGCGCGTTAGCCGGGGCGACGCCCTGCTCTTGGATGCAAGCTCGTCCGCGCTGTTTCTGGCCCAGCAATTGCCCGATATGCCATTGACCGTGCTCACCAACTCCGTCGCCGTTGTGAACACCCTGGCAGATTACAAACGCATCAAGCTGATCGGGGTGGGCGGCACGTTTGCGCCGATGACGATGTCATTCGTCGGACCCTCCGCCCTCAACAGCTTGAAGGAGTATCATGTCGACAAGCTCTTCTTTTCGTGCCGCGGACTCGATGTGGGACGGGGATTGAGCGATTCCAGCGAAGCCACCGCCCAGGTCAAGCAACAGATGTTACAGATTGCGGATCAGCGCATTTTGTTGGCGGACCACAGCAAGTTCGGCGTGCGCGCGCTGGCGGTGATCGCCGATCTAAGCGCGATCACGGAACTGATCACGGATGATCGCGCGGATGCGCAGCAGTGCGAAATCATACAAAAGCTGGGCGTGCCGGTAACGCAGACGCAAACCGTCGCCCCCGACCCGTTGCCGGACGCCGCGCCGGATTATGCGAACACCTGAGAGACGAACTTCGAAAGGAGCGTTCTGATGCCGGACCGCAAGAAAAAGAATTATGTCGCCTTGGATTTGGGCGCGGGGAGTGGGCGCGCGATACTGGGCTCGTTTGACGGAGAGCGCTTGAGTCTGGAAGAGGCGCATCGCTTTCCCAATGATCCCGTATCGTTGCCCGACGGGTTGCATTGGGATGTCTTAAGGCTGTTCTCGGACATGAAGCAGGGGCTGATCAAGGCAGCGGGCATGGCGGACGGACCGATTGACGGCATCGCCGTGGATACGTGGGGGGTTGATTACGCATTGCTCGACGACGAAGGGCGTCTTTTGGGCAATCCGCATCATTATCGCGACGCGCGCACGGACGGCATGCTGGAGGAGGCGTTCCGGCGCATGCCGCGCGAGGAGATATTCGCGTCCACGGGGCTGCAGTTCATGCAGATCAATACCGCCTTTCAACTCTTGTCCCAAGTGTTGCAGCAGGACCCTGCGCTGAAGACGGCAGAGCGATTACTGATGACGCCCGATTTGTTTCACTATTGGCTGACGGGGCGACAGGTCGCGGAGCGCACGATTGCCAGCACGAGTCAGTGCTACAACCCCGCACAAGACGAGTGGGCGCAGGATGTGATCGAAAAGCTCGGGCTTCCTCTCAAGATTTTCCCTGAGATCGTGTCGCCGGGCACCGTATTGGGGCCGCTACGCGCGGACGTGGTCAGCGAGACGGGGCTCGCCGATACCCCCGTGATTGCGGTGGGTTGTCACGACACCGCCAGCGCGGTGGCGGCCGTGCCGTTGGCGGGCGCGGGCGAAGCGTATTTGAGTTCCGGCACGTGGTCGCTGCTTGGCGTCGAGGTGCCCGCACCGGTGATTGATGAGAACAGTCTGAAGTACAACTTTACGAATGAGGCCGGCGTCGCCGACACGATTCGCTTGCTGAAAAACATCACTGGCTTGTGGCTGACACAAGAATTACGGCGCGTGTGGAATGCGGAAGGTGAGTCTCTCAGCTTTGAGGACTTGGCGGAACTGGCGCAATCGGCAGAGCCGTTTGCTCATTTCATTGATCCCGACGACCCCGTCTTCCTGGCGCCGGGCGACATGGTCCCGCGCATCGCGGAGTTTTGTCGCCGAACCGGACAGCCGGAGCCGACCACGCGCGGCGCGATTTTGCGCACCGCCTACGAGAGTTTGGCTTTCAAGTATCGCTGGGTGTTGGATCTACTGGAGAAACTGACCGGCGAAACCCTGCACACGATTCACGTGGTGGGCGGAGGCAGCCGCAATGCCGCCCTGAATCCGTGGACAGCGTCCGCGACCGGACGCACGGTGCGGATTGGCCCCGGCGAAGCGACGGCAACGGGGAACGTTTTGCTCCAGATGATTGCCACGGGCCAGCTTGCGTCCGTCGAGGAAGGCCGGGAACTCGTGCGGGCCTCCTTCCCTTCCGAGACCTTTGAGCCACAGGACACGCAGGTTTGGGATGAAGCATACGGTCGATTCTGCGCCTGCGTGGGGTTGAGTCTGTGAAGGCGTACATCTTCGACATGGACGGCGTCTTGTGTGATTCGGAAGCCATTCTCGCTGAAGCGGCGTGCCGAGTGTTTCAGGAACATCACGGGGTTCAGCCGTCGCCCGCCGATTTCTTGCCCTTTGTTGGGGCCGGGCCCGACCGTTACCTGCAGGGCGTAGCGGAGCAGCACCGTGTCGAGGCCGTATTGCCCCGGGACAAGGAAGCCATGTATCGCCTCTATGCCGAGCTCGTTCCGGGTCAGCTCCAGCCACTGAATGGCGTGATCGAGTTTGTACGTGCGGCGCACGCGCAGGGCATTCGGGTGGCGGTGGCCACCAGCGCCGATCCGTTCAAGGTTAAGCTCAATCTGGAGGAGATTGATCTGGATGCGAAGCTATTGTCGACGATGGTGACAGGCGCGGACGTCACGCGCAAGAAACCGGATCCTGCGATCTTTCTTGAAGCTGCGGCACGAATGGATGTGACTCCGACCGACTGTCTGGTTTTCGAGGATGCCGTCAACGGTGTACAGGCGGCGAAGGCGGCGGGGATGCGCTGCATCGGCATCACATCGCTGTTCGACGCCGACACCCTGCGCGCGGCCGGCGCAGATGAGACGTGGCCGGACTTCAGCGGGGCCACCCCCGCAGTTTAGCAAATCTCCCGACCAGATCATTTAACGCCCGTCGCGCCCCCTACAGGCAATTCCTGCCAATGGAAGTTGACAATTTCATGTCACACGTGTGACATTAATTGGGTATTCACGGACCAAGCATGAATGATCAAACGAATGAATTCCTGCACTATCTTGCTTGGAACACAGACGGTTCCAATCTCGGGCCGTTTCGCTTGTTGACTGATTCATTTGAGTCATGGGCCTATCCGGGGGACCTCATGCGACAGGCCGAGCGATTGGCGCAGCGCCAACTCATTGAGCGCGATCCCAAGCATCCCCGCAAGCCTCGCTATCGGCTTACGCACGAGGGATTGCTCCACACCCTCGGTGGACATTATCCACCCGACCGGTGGGCGCGCAAGTGGGATGGTCAATGGCGCATGGTTGTATTCGATATATCGAAGGGACACAACACGCTGCGGCAGGCTCTCTTGCGTTACCTGCGGCAGCGTGGCTTCGGCTGTCTGCAGGACAGCGTCTGGATAACGCCCGACCCGATGGACGAAGAGCGCCGATTGCTTCGCCGCGAAATGACGAATGTGGAGCAATTGATCCTGCTCAACACCCAGCCCTGTGCAGGCGAGACGGATCAGCAATTGGTCGCCGGCGCCTGGAAGTTTAGTCGCATCCATACCCTCTATTCGAAGTACCTGGCCATCCTGAAGCGATGTCCGCAAACGCCTCTCACTACTCGGACCGCAGCGCGACGACTCAAGGAATGGGCCACAACGGAGCGCTGGGCTTGGCTGGAAGTCATCGAACTCGACCCTCTACTACCGGCGCCCTTGCTGCCACGCGGCTATATGGGCAAACGCGTATGGAATGAGCGCGCACGCGTGCTGTCGAAAGCGGCTCGCCTATTGACTACGTTTACGCAGGCCTGAATTCTGTTTCGCCCCTCGAGCAGCTCTCCCACCGCGCATCGCGTCCGCAAACACACACTCAGCCAAGTAGATGTCACACGTGTGACATCTACTTGGCCGACCAATGACATTTGGTTTATACATCAAGCTCGATCTCCGCCCCCGTTGCTTTGTGACACATTATGATTGACTTTGATCATATTTAACCTAAACTCGATCATGTTCAATCATTGAGAGGATCTTATGATTTCATCTAGAGAACTTGCGCCGGAGCGGCAAGGACGCGTTGCCACCTACATTCGGGATCGGGGAGCAGCCCGCATTGAGGAGCTGGTGAAGGTATTTGATGTCGCACCCGCAACCGTGCGACGCGACCTTGCGACACTGGAGGAGCAGGGCCGTATCCGGCGGGTGCATGGCGGCGCAGTGGCAACAGAGTCGCGCCTGGATGAACCACTCTTCGACGACAAGACCTCGATTGCCGCTCGCGAGAAACGCCGGATCGCAGAAAAGGCCCTGACCCTGATTGAATCGGGCGATACGGTCTATCTCGACGGCGGCAGCACCGTCCTCGAACTGGCCCGGCTCCTCACCAACCGCTCAGACGTGACGGTGGTCACCAACTCGCTGCGCGCCGCCATTGAACTCTCCGGTCGCGGGCCTCGCCTCATTTTCGTCGGCGGCGAGTTGCGCCGACTGAGCCAAACCACAGTCGGCACCCTGACACGCTTGCTGCTGGATCAAATCCACGTGGACAAGGCCTTCATGGGCACAATGGGGATCTCCCTGCCCGAGGGCATTACAACCACCGACCCGAACGAGGCCTACACCAAGGAACTGGTGCTGTCGCGGGCCGCACAGTCCATCCTGCTGGCTGACAGCAGCAAGGCCGGGAAAGTGACCTTCGCCCGGTCAGGCGACATACGACAAATCAATACCATCATCACGGACAAGGATTTTCCCGCACACCTAGCCAAGACGCTCAAGAAGATGGGCACGGAATTGCTGCGGGTCTGAAAGGATTACAAGCATGGCCACACCAATCATTATGCCGCGCCAAGGACAGTCCGTTGAAAGCTGTATCCTGATTGAGTGGGCGGTGAAACCGGGCGACACCGTGAAATCCGGCGATATCGTCGCCAGCATTGAAACGGACAAAGCGACCTTCGATGTGGAATCACCCGCCGATGGCACCATCATTGAGTTGTTCTTCGAGGAGGGCGCGGATGTGCCGGTGCTGACGCACATTGCTGCGGTGGGCGAACCGGGCGAAGACGTGTCCGCGCTACGACCAGACAATGCGGCGCAACAACCTGAATTCGCCGCTCAGAAGACAGAAACCGAAACCCAGCGCACGGAGCGCCAAGACCAACAAGAGACCGCGCAACCGGCAACCCCCACCCCACAACCTGCAACCCATGCCGCCTCTCCGCGTGCACGCAATCACGCCGAGCGCGCAGGCGTACAGATCCAAGGGCTGGTCGGCAGCGGGCCGCGCGGGCGCGTGATCGAACGCGATGTGATCGCAGCGACTTCCGAGCGTGCCCGCATGAGTCCGGCCGCCAAAGCGGCGGCTCGGGACGGCCTCACAGCCCCACCATCCGGCAGCGGCCCCGGTGGCATGGTATTGACAGCCGACCTACGAGCGGCCTCCGCTGCTGAGGCGCCACGCGAGATTCCGGTCAAAGGTGTGCGCAAGATCATCGCCGAACGCATGATGAAGTCGCTCACCTCTACGGCACAATTGACGCTGAACCGCTCGTTCGACGCAACCGCGATCCAAGCCTTCCGCGCCAAGGTCAAGCAGCACGGCGAACACTTCGGCCTGAGCGCCCTGACCATCAACGATCTCATCGTCTTCGCAACGGTCCGCACACTGCTGCGTCACCCTGAATTGAATGCCCATTTCCTCGGCGATCACATCCTGCAATTCCCGTCCGTGAACATGGGCATTGCCGTCGACACCCCGCGCGGATTGATGGTGCCGGTGGTGCAAAGCGCGGAGCAAATGAATGTCACCGAACTCGCCCGCGCAATCCGCCCGCTGGCGAAAGCTTGTCAGGAAGGCCATATCGATCCCGATCGACTCACTGGCGGCACCTTTACGATCACCAACCTCGGCGCACTCGGCATTGAAAGCTTCACACCCGTACTGAATGCGCCGGAGGTAGCGATCCTCGGTGTCGGAGGACTCTACCTCAAGCCCATCAAGGGCGCGAATGGCGTCGAACATGTCGAGGCGATGAACTTGAGCCTGACCATCGATCATCAAGCTGTGGACGGCGCACCCGGCGCACGTTTCCTGCAAGATCTGGCGAACGCTCTGGAAAATATCGAACTGCTCTTAAGCGAAAGCGTGAACGCATGAAGGAATACGATTTCATTGTCATCGGCGGCGGCCCCGCCGGCTACATTGCGGCCGAACGAGCAGCCGAGCAAGGCCTGAAGACACTGCTCGCCGAGCACCGCCACCTGGGTGGCGTATGCCTGAATGAAGGCTGCATTCCCTCTAAAACGCTGCTGCATAGCGCAAAGCTTTATCATTATGCCACCCATTCCGCCGCCTACGGCGTATCGGCGGAGAATGTCAGCTTCGATTTCGGTCCCGTACAGGAACGCAAGAACCGGATCATCCAAACCATTCGCCAAGGCGTCGGCGGGCTGATGAAGAAGTACAAGGTGGACGTGATCAATGATCGCGCACAACTTTTGCCCGAAGACAGCGTGCAGATCGGTGACGACACTTTCAAAGCCAAACAGGTACTGATCGCCACGGGCTCGTCCCCCGCGCGCCCGCCGATCAAGGGCACTGATCTGCCGGGTGTGCTGGATTCGACCGGCATTCTGGCGTGCGACGCTGCACCGAAAAGCCTGGTCATCATCGGCGGCGGGATCATCGGTTGTGAATTTGCCTGCTTCTTTGGATCAATCGGCGTGCCCGTAACGGTAGTCGAAATGCTCCCGGAAATCTGTCCGTCGGTGGACCCGGGAATCGCCCGCCTGCTGCGAAAGGAACTGGAAAAGAAGAATGTCACGTTCCATCTCAATGCGCGCGTGGAGGAAATCACGGAGCAGGACGTGCGATTCGCGGTTAACGGCGAGATGAAAACGGTCGCACGCGATCTCGTCCTGCTTTCGACGGGTCGGACACCCAACGTGGATGGACTCGGCCTGGAACATCGCCGCGTGGACTTTAGCCAGCGCGGCATTCGAGTAGACGATCGCTGCGCAACCAATGTGCCGGGCGTATGGGCCGCCGGCGATGTGACCGGACGCGTATGGCTCGCGCACGCAGCATCGCGAATGGGCGAAGTCGTCGTGAACAACATTACCGGACGACCGGACCACATGCGTTATCACGCTGTGCCCGGCGTGATCTATACCAACCCCGAAGTGGCCACCGTCGGCTGGACCGCCGACCAGGCGCGTGAGCAAGGATGGCCGGTGCGTACGGCGAAGGTGCCGCTGACCATCAACGGACGTTATCTGGCCGAACACGAGGACGAGCGCGGCATCGCGAAGGTGGTGCTGCACGCCGAAACCAATGCGCTGCTGGGTGTACACATGATCGGCGCGGCCTGCTCGGAGATGATTTTCGGCGCGGCCACCATGATCGAGATGGAGGTGCGATCGCAGGAAATCGCCGATCTGGTGTTCCCCCACCCGACCGTATCGGAAGTTATACGCGATGCCGTACTGGCCGCGAAATGATCGAACCCTGTTTGAAACAGATTATTGAGACCTTTAGACAGAAAGTGAGATGAACTGAGTCATGCCGAAGACACTGATTGTAGACCCCGGGAAAGAACGCAAATTAGGGCAAATCGAGACGAAATCGATCCCCCTGAACCAATACCGCACCGGCATCGAGACCGAACGCGAGCAGTACGGCGACGATGCCCTGATCGGCATCTTCGAGGACATGTGCCTGATCCGCGAATTCGAGACGATGCTGCACACCATCAAGACCGAAGGCGCGTATCAAGGCATCGCCTATGACCATAAGGGGCCCGCGCATTTATCGATCGGCCAGGAAGCCTCCGCCGTCGGCCAAGCATTTCTGCTCACTACGGACGACCACATCTACGGATCGCATCGCTCGCATGGTGAAATTCTCGCCAAAGGATTGTCGGCGATTCGCAAACTCGATGACGAGCAGCTCACCTCGATCATGAAGAATTATCTGGATGGACGCTGCCTTTCGATTGTGGAGAAACATCACGATGGATCAACCCGCAACCTGGCGATCAACTTTCTGGTATACGGCGCATTGGCGGAAATTTTCGGCCGGGAACCGGGCTTCAATCGCGGCCTCGGCGGCTCCATGCACGCGTTCTTTCCGCCGTTCGGAATCTATCCCAACAACGCCATCGTGGGCGGATCGGCGGACATCGCAGCGGGGGCCGCGCTCTTCAAAAAGGTGAACCAGCGTCCAGGCCTGATCATCGCCAACATCGGCGACGCCTCGATGGGCTGCGGACCGACATGGGAGGCGCTGAATTTTGCGGCGATGAGCCAGTTCCAAACGTTGTGGGACACGGCTCATCGCGGCGGCTTGCCGATCATCTTCAACTTCATGAACAACTTCTACGGCATGGGCGGACAAACCGCCGGCGAAACGATGGCCTACGAAGCGCTAGCGCGCGTCGGCGCGGGCCTGCGCGAGGACGCGCTGAATGCTGAACGGGTGGATGGGTACAATCCCATGGCCGTAGTCGACGCGATTCGTCGCAAACGCCGAATTATCGAGGAAGGGACCGGGCCCGTTCTGCTCGAAACCATCACCTACCGCTACTCCGGACATTCGCCGTCGGACGCATCGTCCTACCGCGTAAAGGAAGAGGTGGACAAGTGGCAGGAAGCCGACTCCATCGCCTGGTTCGGCAACGAATTGCAACGCGCCAGCTTGCTGGACGAATCCGGCCAGGAAGAAATCCGCGGGCGGGTACGTGAAATTGTCACGAAGGCGTGTCGACTGGCGGTGGACTTGGAGATTTCCCCGCGTATCGAAGCCGAGCGCATCGGAGACTACATGTTCTCGAATCGGAAACGCGAGAAGTATGACGATCGCGAACCGGAGACACTGATTTCCTATGACGAGAACCCGCGCATCAAAAGTCTCCAGCGCCGGGTACGATCGGCCTTCGAAGACGGCAAGCCGGTCCCCAAAAACAAAATGCTGCAGTTTCGCGATGCGCTCTTCGAAGCCATTCTGCATCGCTTCCATATCGATCCAACTCTGGTGGCGTATGGCGAAGAGAACCGCGATTGGGGCGGCGCGTTCGCAGTCTATCGCGGACTGACTGAGGCCCTCCCCTATCATCGACTGTTCAACTCACCCATTTCCGAGGGCGCCATCGTCGGCACAGGTGTGGGCTACGGTCTGGAAGGTGGCCGCGCCCTGATCGAACTCATGTACTGCGATTTCATGGGCCGCGCGGGCGACGAAATCTTCAATCAGCTCGCCAAATGGCAAAGCATGTCGGCGGGCATACTGGAAATGCCGGTCGTGCTGCGCGTATCGGTCGGTTCCAAGTACGGCGCCCAACATTCCCAGGACTGGACGGCGCTCTGTCACCATATTCCAGGCCTGAAAGTCGTCTTCCCAGCGACGCCATACGACGCGAAAGGCATGATGAACACGGCCTTGAGCGGCAGTGATCCCGTGGTCTTCTTCGAAAGCCAGCGACTCTACGACATCGGCGAGCTGTTCGAGCCGGAAGTGCCGACCGGGTACTACGAAGTGCCGTTCGGCCCGCCCGCCCAACGTCGTTCAGGCAAGGACATCACCTTGATCACCATTGGCGCCACGCTGTACCGGGCCATGGAAGCGGCCGACCAATTGGAAGAAAAGTACGGGATGACGACCGATCTTTGGGATTGCCGCTCGATCAATCCGCTGGACTACGAACCGCTGGTAGAGTCGGTGAAAAAAACGGGGCGCGTGCTGCTGTCCTCTGACGCCTGTGAGCGCGGATCGGTCATGCAGTCCATCGCCGCCAACCTGACCGACCTCGCTTTCGATTACCTCGACGCGCCACCGGTCGTGGTGGGGGCACGCAACTGGATCACGCCCTGCGCCGAAATGGAGGACGCGTTCTTCCCACAGACATCCTGGATGCTGGACGCCATTCATGAACACATTCTACCATTGCCCAATCATCAGCCAGCCACCCGGCAATCCGGGCTGGAACGATTGAAACGCGAACGACATGGAGTATAACCGCAGAACTCGATCAACCCCAAACCAAGAGGAGAACTGACATGAGCACATATCCAACCGTAGGCATTCGCCCCACGATTGACGGTCGTCTGGGCGGCGTCCGCGAATCGCTCGAAGCTCAAACCATGAAACTGGCGGGCGCGGCGGCAAAACTGATCGAAGGCACGCTGCGCCATCCCGATGGATCGCCGGTGCGATGCGTCATTGCAGAAACGTGCATCGGGGGCGTCGCAGAAGCGGCAGCCTGCGCGGACTTGTTCCGGCGCGAGAATGTCGGCGTCTCGCTCACCGTCACCCCGTGCTGGTGTTACGGGTCCGAAACGATGGACATGGATCCCTTGATCCCCAAAGCCGTCTGGGGCTTTAACGGGACGGAGCGCCCGGGTGCCGTGTATCTAGCGGCAGTACTGGCAGGCCATGCGCAAAAGGGCTTTCCCGCTTTCGGCATTTACGGCCGCGACGTGCAGGACGCCGGCGACGCCAAAGTCCCTGCCGACGTGCGCGACAAGATTTTGCGCTTCGTGCGGGCCGGTTTGGCTGCGGCCACCATGCGGGGCCGCGCATATCTCGCCATGGGCGGCACGTCCATGGGCATCGCGGGATCGATCGTGGATCAGAACTTCTTTGAGGAGTATCTCGGCATGCGGGTCGAGTCGATCGACATGAGCGAGTTCATCCGACGAATCGAACGCGAAATTTATGATCCCGACGAATATGCACACGCCCTGAAATGGGTGAAGAAGAACTGCAAGGAGGGCAAGGACTACAACGAACCATCCAAGAAGCGCGCCCGCAAGGCACTGGATCGCGAGTGGGAAATCAGCGTGAAAATGGCGCTGATCGCGCGCGACCTGATGGTCGGCAATCCCAAGCTGGCGGAAATGGGCTATGGCGAAGAGGCGCATGGGCATCACGCCATCGCGTCGGGCTTCCAAGGCCAACGCCAATGGACCGATCACATGCCGAACGGGGACTTCATGGAGGCCATCCTCAACACGTCCTTCGACTGGAACGGCATACGCGCGCCCTACATCGTCGCGACGGAAAACGATGCGCTCAATGGGGCGTCGATGCTCTTCAACTATTTGCTGACCAACACCGCGCAAATTTTCGCGGACGTGCGGACCTATTGGAGCCCGGCAGCCGTGAAAAAGGCGACCGGCTACAAGGTCACCGGTCGGGCCGGCGGCGGCTTCTTGCACCTGATCAATTCCGGCCCCGCGACGCTGGACGGCACGGGTCGTCAGCAGGTTAAAGGCAAGCCTGCCATGAAACCTTTCTGGGACATCACACAAAAGGAAGCCCAAGCGTGCTTGGATGCGACGACGTGGCATCCGTCCATGACGGAGTATTTCCCCGGTGGTGGCTGGTCCACGCGCTACGCGACGAAGGGCGGCATGCCGGTTACGATGTGCCGCATCAACCAATTCAAGGGCTTGGGACCGGCGCTCCAGATCGCCGAAGGCTGGACGATCGATCTGCCCGCGAAAGTGCACAAGCAGCTCGACGAGCGCACCAACCCGACCTGGCCCACGACTTGGTTTGTGCCGAACCTTACCAAGTCGGGCGTGTTCCGTGATGTCTACTCCGTCATGAACGCCTGGGGCGCCAATCACGGCGCCATCAGCTACGGCCACATCGGCGGCGACCTGATTGCCTTGGCGGCGCTACTCCGGATCCCGGTGTACATGCATAACGTCGATGAGGAGGAGGTCTTCCGGCCCAACATGTGGAATGGGTTCGGCACGGCGGATCGCGAGAGCGCCGATTTCCGCGCCTGCGCTACGCTGGGTCCGCTATACGGCTGATCACATCACGGAGGGGCAGATGAAGAAGCCATTACCAACGCACGAAACGACATCATACGGCGGCTGGCCGAATTGCGTCAGGATTTCCGACGGGAAGACGGAGGCCATTGTCACGACCGACGTGGGTCCCCGGATTATCCGGTTCGCCCCGGTCGGCGGTGAAAATCAGCTTAAGGAGTTCCCGGAACAGCTCGGCCGCACCGGCGGCAAGGAATGGCGAATCTATGGCGGCCACCGCCTGTGGGTGGCCCCGGAGGACGCGGACCGTTCGTATGTGCCGGACAACAAACCAGTGGAATGGTCCTGGCGCAACCCAACACTGACACTAAAACAAGCGGCAGACGTGCTCTATGGCTTGGCCAAGGAAATGCGCCTGCGCTGGTTGGCGGATGGATCGTTGGAAGTCAAACATCGCTTGATTAACCGGTCGCGGCGCAAAGTGGAATTAGCGCCTTGGGCCCTGACCGTCATGGCCCCGGGCGGCGAGGCCGTCATCCCGCAGGAACCCTACGCGCCGCACCCCGAAGCGCTGGTCCCCGTTCGCCCGCTCGTCCTATGGGCGTATTCCAACATGAGCGATCCGCGCTGGACCTGGGGCGATCGCGAAATCCGGCTGCGACAGGACCGGCGGCGCCGGGCCCCGCTCAAAGTCGGCCTGTTCAGTCGGCAAGGCTGGATGGCCTACGTGCGCGATGGCTATGCCTTCATCAAGAAACATCCCGTCGTTACCGGCAAACCGCACCCGGATTACGGCTGCAACGTGCAAACGTTTACCAATCAAGACATGCTTGAACTGGAAACGCTCGGCCCCTTGGTCACGTTAAAGCCGGGTGCCCGCGCGGAACTTATCGAACAATGGCAACTACACAAGGTGCGCGGAAATCCCGGACTGAAACAACTCGCTCGACTGGCCACAACCTGATGAGGTGGAGAAGAAACGCTCAGTACAGCGCACCGATTAATTCCGCAGCCGCCGCCGTTAGGGTGTGGATAACCGTGTCGCGCGAAGAGGATTCCACGTCCGAACGGACGCAGCCACACTGCTGATCAGACCAATTTGGAGCAAGCGAAGCGTATACAGCCAGCCCCCCATGCGCTATCCGCGGAATTAGCGTTAAGCTCCACTACGCCAAGCCCCCACGACTTGGTGTTTGCGCAAGACGCAGGGTTTGAGTACGTTTAACGCCTATGAGAATGCATGGGTTCCTATTTCTAGTGTTGTTCGGCCTCGCCAGCATCCGGGCGGAGGCGAATGAGTACATCCGCGTCGATGGTGTCGCGGCGATGGTGAACGAGCGGGTCATCACGTTCGGCGAATTGCGGTCCGCCCTTGAGCCGGTCGAGCGCCAACTGCGGCAGCAGTTGAGCGGCGCCGAGTTGATGAATCGCCTGGACGAGGCCTACGAGCGGGTCCTGCAAAACGCCATTGAGCGGGCCTTGATGCTGGAGGAGTTCGCCAAACTGGGCGGCGAGATTCCGCGCCAGATTATTGATGAGCAGGTCCAAGTCGTGCTGGTGGAAGATTTTGACGGTGATCGCGGCATGCTCTTGCGCGCTCTGGCACAGGAAGGTTTAAGCATGGAGGAATGGCGTCGCCAACTGACCGAACAGGTTAAAATCATGTCACTCCGCAGCGAAAAGGTGTTGCCCAATGTGGTCGTGTCGCCCCGCCAAATACGTGACGCCTACGAGGAGCGGTATGACGAATTCTATGTGGAGCCTGGCACCCACATCCGGATTATCACGCTGAACGTGATCGAAGAGACCGATTTGGACGAATTGCGTCGGCGTGCAGCATGGATCGCGAGCGAGATTCAGCAGCCGGAGGATTTTGCGGTGCTGGCACAACAGTATTCCGAGGACCGTTTCGGGCCCAACGGGGGGGACCGCGGGTGGATCAATCCGCAGCGCATGTTGCGGGCTGACCTGGCCAACGCGGCGGATGAGCTGGATCCGGGCGAAGTGAGCGACTGGATCGAAACCGATACCGCGTGGTATCTCGTATTCGTGGAAGATCGGCGCGAAGGCGGACTGCGCAGTTTCGAGGAGGTGCGTGACGAGTTGGCCCTCACCGTGCGCCGCGCCGAAGAGGAACGGATTTATCAGGCTTGGATTGATCGACTGCGCGCTCGACATCACGTCGAGGTCTTTCATCTGGATGTAGCGCAATAAGTTCATGAGCAAGCGGCCCGTCAGGATCGGCATTACGCTCGGCGACATTAACGGCGTCGGGCCCGAAGTGGCTTTGCAGGCCGCGCTCGCCGACTGGCCGCGCCGCGTCCGCCTCGTATTGATCGGCGATCGGCAGCACATCGCCACACTTTTCCGCAAGGCGCGACGGGCGGTACCCGCTGAATGGTCACCATCGCAAGACGATGGGCCCTCCGCCGCAATCAGCGCATGGGATCCGTCGCCGCGTTCGCGCTCACTCAAGCATCAACCAGGCAGGTGTTCGGCGTCGGCGGCGCGGCGAGCTCATGATTGGATCATCAACGCCGCTCAAGCCGCCCTGCGTGGCGAGCTGGATGGCATTGTCACGGCACCGATCAACAAGGAGGGCTTTGACAAGGCCGGTCTCGATGTGCCGGGCCACACCGAATTGCTGGCGGGCTGTGCGGGCGTGGATCACGTCGACATGATGCTGCTGGCCGGTCAATTTCGCGTCGTGCTGGCGACGCGTCATCTTCCGCTGCGACAGGTGGCTCGTCGTCTCACCATTCCCGGCTTGGTGCGTACTATCGACACAACGCTGCAAGGCCTGGAGTGGCTGGGTTCACGTCAGCGCCGTGTGGCGGTGTGCGGACTGAATCCACATGCCGGTGACGGGGGTGCACTGGGAACGGAAGAATCGACTGTGATCCTACCCGCGATGCAGCGGGCACGCGTTGGCGACGCGCGACTGGTCGGCCCGGTGCCCGCCGATACGGTTTTTCATCAAGTCCTGCAACGGGCGTATGACGCGGTGATCGCGATGTATCATGATCAGGGCTTGGCGCCTTTCAAAATGATAGCCTTTGAGCGCGGCGTGAACCTGACGCTGGGGCTGCCCTTTGTTCGCACCTCCCCGGATCACGGCACGGCTTATGATTTGGCCGGCACCGGAACGGCGAATCCGCGCAGCATGATCGAAGCCGTGAAACTGGCGGTACGGCTGGCGCAGCGTCCCAACCCTTGGGCGCAAGAATGAAGCGCACGCGCCCGTCCGAGATCAAGTCTTTGCTGGCTGAACGCGATATTCAGCCGAGCCGCGTACTGGGCCAAAACTTCCTGATCGACCACAACATCCTCGAAATCATTCTCGATTCGGCGCACTTGGCGACGGACGACACGGTGCTCGAGATCGGTCCCGGGCTTGGCGTCTTGACCGAGCATCTCGTGAAGCGCGCGCATCGCGTGATCGCGATTGAAAAGGATCCGCGCTTGGCGGCGTATTTGCGGGAAGCGTTCGCGGATCGACCAAACCTGTCGTTGATCGAAGGTGACGCCTTGGCCCAGGATTTGCCCAAACTGCTGGCGGACGAAGCCATCTCTCACGTGGTTTCCAATCTGCCCTACTCTTCCGGCACGCGCATGTTGATCGACATGATTCATGCCGATGCGCGCCCGTTGCGGCTGGTGGTGATGCTGCAGCTCGATGTTGCGGAGCGTCTGACGGCTATCCCGGGATCGAAAGCGTATGGGCTGGTCAGCATCTTGGCGCAGACGTACTACGACATCCTGATCCGCAAAACGGTCAGCGCCACCTGCTTCTATCCGCCGCCTGATGTACGATCCGCGCTGGTGGAATTCTTTCGCCTGCCGAAAACGCGTGTTGAATTGCGCAACCCGCAACATTGGCAGGCGCTGACTAAGTGGTGTTTTTCACAGCGCCGCAAACAGATGCACACGATTTTGCAGCGTGCGCCGAAGGATGTCGTATCACAACCCGGATCCGTCGCTGAAGTCTTGCACGGCATCGGCATCGCGCCCGATCAGCGACCCGAATCGATCGCGGTTGAAAAATGGGGCGAACTCAGCAACCGCTTGTGCGGCGATTAGCGCAAACCGATCAATGGCCAGTAGAGCCAAGCCACCAGCGCGAACGCACCGAGGCTGAGAAAATTCATCAAGGTTCCGTAGGTGAAGAATTCACGCTGCGTCATGAAGCCGGAACTGTAGGCAATCGCGGTCGCCGGCGTGCCCATCGGCATGATGTAGGACAGGCCGGACGGGAGCGCGATGGCCAGCGTGATCACTTCCGGCGCGATCCCGTAGCGATTCGCCAAGCCCAAACCGATCGGCATCATCACAGAAACCACCGCCACATTGCTAATAAACTCGGTCAGCGTGAGCGAGAGAAGCCCGATAATCAGAATCAGCTGCAGGGGCGTAAACTCGTATCGGCCTAACGTGCGCTCCACCATCCACTCCGAGGCGCCCGACGTGTGCAGGGCCGAGCCCAACGCAATCGCGCCACCGTACATCAGGATGATGCCCCAGTTGACGTTCGTTTCAATGTCGGCCCACAAGACCAGCCGGAAGATAAAGAGCAACGCCACCGCCAGCAGCGCAATCGGGGCCAAGCCGAAGAAGGTGTGGAAGCAAACCCAGGACACGATCGTCAGCAGCGCAATCGCCCCGATCTTCCATTCGCGGGGGGAGACCGGCCCCAGCTTTTCCCTTTCCGTGAACAGTTGATCGCGCGCCTTTTGCAGATCAACCGGCTCAGCCGGGAAGAACCATTTCAAAATCAGCCATGCCATCACCAGCATGGTGATGACAATCGGCAAGGACGCCGACAGCAGGCGCAAAAAGCTGATTTGAACTCCGCGTTCCGCATAGAGAATACCAGCCGCCAACGGATTACGCGCGCCACCGAGATAGGTGGCAATACCACCGATGATACAGCCCCATGCCAAGGCGAAAAAGAAAGACATGCCAAAGCGACTTTGGCGGGGCTTGAATCCGAACGCCGTCACCAGCCCCATGACCACCGGGAACAACATGGCGGCCACCGCGTGCTCACTCATCCAAAAACTGGCGAACGCCGAAATCAACAGAATCGCGGTCCGCATGTGGGTGGCCGAGGCGGAAAACTTGCTGAGCGTCAGGCAGGTCAGTCGCAGGGACAGCCCGCAATCGATTAACGCCGCCGAGAGAATAAACGCGCCGAGAATGAAGAATACGGCCGGATTGCCGAACAGGGCAAATGCCGAAGCGCTCGACATGATGTTGAGCATCGGCAACAGGATGATGGCCAGAATGGACGTGATTTGGAGCGGAATTACGCCGGTCACCCAGAGGGTGGCGCACAACACGAACACGCCCAGCGTGCGCTGGCCAGCGACATCGAGTCCTTCCAGCGACAAACCGAAAGCGACCCAGCTTGCTGCGGCCAAGGCAGTGAGAATCACCGCATAGTGATAACGCGCGAGCAAGGGGCCGGTGGTGCCATGGGCGCCTTTCGGTTCCCAGATTTTGACCATTTGCGATTTTCGCTCTTGTCCCGTCGCCTGCATAACGGCGCACAGCTTCCCGATTCTGGGTGTGGAAGTCAATCAGCGAGGGGCGAGGAAGTGTAGCTTCGGGACGCAACGGCAGGCTCAGGGCAAACGCAAGGTTGGTTCCGGCTCTTCGTCCTCTGAGTCGTCCGCGAGGATGGCGGATAGATCCGCATGGCGCGGGAACAGCGGGGTAATGAAGGCGTAAATGAAACAGGACACCAGGATGGTTAATGCGGCCGCGACGGCCACCTGCATTTGGAGGAACAGGAAGGTGACGATCAGAATGCAGGGAATGAATCCAATCAAGGCCTTGGTGGGCTTGGGATAGCGAATGTTCGACACTTGCAGGATCAAAAAGAGAATGGTGCAGGTCCAGACAACTGCCGCCATCGGCCCCTCATGCAGGGAGAGTTGCTCGTTGTGAAACATGCCGGACTCGGAAACGAAGATGAACATGGATAACCAGCACGCATTGAGCGTGATGGGCAGCCCTTGAAACCCGCGTTGGCCGCGGAAGGGATCCTTGATGCGGAAACGCGAGAGCCGCATGACACCCGAAATCACGATCGCGCAGGCCAAGAGGAAGCCCGGCCAACCGAACGACTTGAGCACCGCCTCGTAAACCAACATCGCGGGCGCGATGCCGAAACTCGTCATATCCACGTAGGTATCCAGCTCGGCGCCGAACTTGCTCGTGCCGCGCACCAAACGAGCGACATTACCGTCAAACCCGTCCAGCAGCATGGAGAGCATGATCATCTGGGCGGCGATCAAGAACTCGCCCTGCGCCGTCATCAGCAGGCTATAAAAGCCCGCCATCATCGCCGCCACGGTAAAGAGCGTAGGCAGCACGTACCTCCAAGAAATCATTTCATCCCTTTCGAAGTCGTGCGATTTCGGTAATCCCCGCCATCACACGATCTCCTTTTTTCACGGTGACCTCGACATCGGCGGTCGGCAAATATACGTCCATGCGTGAGCCAAACTTCATCATGCCGATCCGGTCACCCTTACTCAAATTCTGTTCTTTCTCCAACCAATAAACCACGCGCCGCACGACCGGGCCAACGATCTGACGCACCAAACAACGTGTTTGGTCCCCTTCGATCAGGATCGAGCTGTGCTCATTATGCTCAGACGACGCGTTGCTAATCGTTAACAGGTGCTTGCCAGGTGTGTACGCCAAATCCCTCACCACGCCGGCGATCGGGGCTCGATTCACGTGCACGTCAAACGGATTTAGGAACACACTCACACGTAACGTATCGGTATTCAAGTAGTTAGGCTCATTTATCGGTTCAATCGCGCGAACTACACCATCGGCGCCCGAGACAATAATGGACGGATCGGCTGGGGCTTCCCGTTCCGGATCCCGGAAGAAATAGACAAAGAAGGCTACCGCCACCAACCCCAGCAGCGACGCCAAGAGGGCAAGGCGATTGAGCGACAGCACCATGAACAGGGCTGCGACTGCGATACCGATGATGGCGGAACCGAAAATTAAACTATGACCGTCCTTGACTATGCGCATCGCATGCTTACCTTTGAGGCCGCTTGACTAACTATTTGGCCCAATACTTCAATGGTGAGGGGGAGTCAAGAGGAACCGTTTGACCGAGGTGGTACTTCAGAATGGCCCATATTATCACAGAACCCTGTTTGGGATGCAAGAACACGATTTGCGTGACCGTTTGCCCGGTCGACGCCTTCCGCGAAGACAAAGATTGCCTCTGGATTGATCCGGAAGCCTGCATTGATTGCGCGGCCTGCGTGCCGGAATGCCCTGTCGAAGCGATCTTCACGGACCGCAACGTGCCGGACAAATGGGCTCACTACATCCAATTAAACGCCGAAAAATCACGCGATTTGCCGGTGATCACCGAGCAACAGGAGCCCCTGAGCTGATTTGAACGAGGCGGAAAATCGAATTGCGACTCCTCGTTAAATGGAATACGTTCCTGCGATGAGCAAGTGGGCGAAACTGTTGGACCAAATTTTGCGAGGGACGGCAGATGCGAATGTTCCGGGCGGAGGGAACTTATGATGGATCGTTACGAAATCATCATTTATTGGAGCGCCGAAGACACGGCCTTCATCGCAGAAGTGCCTGAACTTCCCGGGTGCACGGCTCATGGCTCCAGTCAAGAGGAAGCACTTGCAAACGCCAAGGACGCTGTACGCCTCTGGCTGGATACGGCGAGGGAATTCGGAGACCCGATTCCCGCACCTAAAGGTCGCCGATTGATCTTTGCTTAGCCGACGCGGAGGTGGGCGGTGAAGAAAACGGGCAGGGTATTTCGAAATAATCTCGTGGTTGGACTGGTGCTGGTGGCGCCACTGTTCATCACGGCGTATATCGTCTACTTCCTGACCCGGATCATTTCCCAAAACTGGCTCACCAAGCTCCTGACAGATTATACCTTTAGCCTGCTCCCCCAAGCCTTGAAGGATGGCACGGTTCGCTTTGTCTTGAGCCAGATCATTGCCATTCTGCTGCTCGTGCTGGCGCTGTTTCTGATCGGATTCTTCGTACGCAGCTTTTTTGGCCGCCGCCTGTATGGCCTTGCCGAGCGGATACTGATCTCGATCCCGGTCATCAACAAGATTTACATCCAGGTGCGGCACGTCAGCGAAACGATCTTTTCGCAGCGCGAAACGATGTTTCAGGAGGTGGTACTGGTGGAATACCCGCGCAAAGGGGTCCGCTCAGTAGCCTTTGTGACCTCGTCGGTGCCCAAGGGTTTTCTACATCACTTTCCTAGCAAACCGGATCACCCCGAGGGCCTCGTCGCCTTGTTTGTGCCAACTACTCCCAACCCGACTTCGGGCATGATGATCTTTGTGCCGCGTAGCGATGTGATCGTCCTGCCGATCAGCATTGCCGAGGCCATGAAGTTGGTGGTTTCCGCCGGCGCGGTGTATCCGGGGGATGATTCGATAGATGATCGCCCCACCCTGCTCGACAAACTTGAGCAGTGGATCACGCGCGAGACCGATCTGGCACCGGTAAGCTTGCCGGAAAAAGACACCGAAAAGCCGGCTCGCAAAGGCCGCCGCAAGGCCGAATGATCGAGAAGACACAGGCGATCACGCTACGCTACGCGCCGAGCGGCAACACCTCGCGCGTTGTGACCTGGCTGACGCCCGACCACGGCCGGGTGAGCACGTTAATCAAGGGGGCACTGCGGCCCAAGAGCGCCTTTCTGGGGCAGTACGACCTCTTTTATACGTGTGAATTGCTCTACTACTCCCGTCAGCGCAATGACTTACACTTTGCAAAGGAATGCAGCCCGGTGAAACTCCGGGCAGCGCTGCGCCATGATTGGCGGGCCTGTGCTGCAGCGTCCTACCTGACCGATCTCGCCTTGCGCGCTGGACCCGCGCGGGCGCCACAGCGGTTCTTGTTTCACTGGCTGGATAACGCCCTCGACGCCCTACCCGGCACCGGCGCTCAGTTACAAAGCGTGGTCTTCTGGCATGAGTTGAAGTTGCTAAACGAGCTGGGCTTAGCGCCCCGCCTGACGAGCTGCTTACAGTGTCATCGCGATCTAGCGCCGGGCTCCGCAGCGCGCTTTTCCCATGAACGCGGCGGCCTGCTATGTCCCGCTTGCGCGCAACAGGATCACCGCCCAGCCTCACCCATCCCGCCGGATGCCCTCGCCATTCTGCGGCGCTGGCAACGGGCACCGGCGCTCGCGGAGGTCCAACGTACCCGCTGCACTCCACAACAGTTGGTGGTGCTGGACCGCATGCTGGGCGAATTTATGCGCTATCATCTGGACTTGGCGCTCACCAGCCGCGACTTGGCGCTGGGCATGATCAAGCGTTGACGCCCTCCCGATCAGGACCGGAAATGCTCGAATCCGGCGGCGGTCCACTGCTGTCGCTGACCGGACTTGTCCTCCAACAGGAGTTGCCCGGGGCCGGCTAGGATTTCACCGATCCGGGTCAGTCGCAGGCGGAAGGCTTTGCGCCAGGCGTCCTCCAGTGCCGTTGCCCGCTCGGGCGATACGGTGAACACCAACTCGAAATCCTCGCCATCGGTAAGCGCGTGCAGCAGGGGTGACTTACCGTCCTCGAGTCGGCGTGCAGCGGGCGCAATCGGGATCGCGCGCTCCTGCAACAGCGCGCTGGCGCCACTGCGTTTGAGCAGGCGCGGTAAGTCCGTCGCCAGACCATCGCTGATATCCATCATCGCCGTCACTCCGCCCTGCTTCCGCAGCCAGAGCCCCTCCCGGATGCGCGGCTCAAAGGCAAAATGCCGCCCCAGTGCGCTACCGCCCAACTGTCCGGTAACATATAGGATATCGCCCGGGTGCGCGCCGTCCCGACGAATGGATGATCCGGCGGGCGACTGCCCAATGGCGAATACGTGCAGCGCCAATTCCGGCCCTTTCCCCAAGTCGCCGCCCACAATCGTGGCCCCGTACTTGCGCGTAAGTTGTCGCGCGCCACGGTAAATAGATTTCAACTGGTCCAGCGCCAGCTCCCCCGGCGCCGTGATGTTGACCAATACCCATTTCGGCTGACCGCCCATCGCCGCAATGTCACTGAGCGCGCGACCCACCGCCTTTCGCCCTATCAGGCGGGGCTCCGCTTCCGACAGGAAATGGATCCCTTCCACGATGGGGTCGGACGTGAGCTGCCACTCCTTGCCGTCGCCCATCTCGACCACGGCACAATCGTCGCCCGGCCCCAAGGCAGGAGCGCCGTCATCGCCCAACACCTTCACCAGCGCGGCAATGGCGGCATCTTCGCCAACGGCGGAGAGGGTGCGCGCAGTTGTATGTTTGGCCTTCTTCATCTTAGAGCCCGGCTTGCATGGTGATGGTCATGGCCGTCAGGGAAACCGCATTAAAGACCATATGCATCACGATCGGTACAATGACGGATTGGGTATAAATATAGGCGACGGACAAGGCAATCGACAGCATAAACAGCGGCACCAGTCCGGGCACGTGCATGTGCATCAACGCGAAGAGGACGGACGACACCACGATAGCGGTACCGATTCCGAAGCGGCGGCTCAGCGCCGGCAACAGCACACCGCGGAAGAGCAGCTCCTCCGCAACTGGCGCCAGCACGAGCGCGAGGAAGACAAAATAGATGCGTACGCCCCCGGCGGGCAGCTCCGCATAAATCCGCATCGCGTCCTGCAGTTCCGGCTCATAACCCCGCGCTTGCAGCCAAAGCTGGTACAAGGCGGCATAGAGCAGGATGAACGGCATCGCTGCCAGATAGGCCATCAGGCCGCGACCGATGTCCTGATGCCAGCGCCATTCGCGATAAAAGAAACCCGGAATCCAACGAATACCACATTTCCCCATCACCCAAATGATAATGAATACCGCAGCCCAATGCGTGAAGACGCTCTGCCAAACGATCGCGCGGCCGGGATGGTCCGCCATACGCCACCAACCGAGATAGTCCATTAGGTGGGCCAGCCACCAACTAAACAGCGCCATCACCATGATCGCGAGCAGGACCCGGGCGGCCTCGCCTAAGCTCCACGGACGCCACGCAAAGCGCAGCGCTGCCTGTCGCCAATG
Organism: Kiritimatiellia bacterium; assembly: GCA_007126995.1. GTDB lineage: Bacteria > Verrucomicrobiota > Kiritimatiellia > SLAD01 > SLAD01 > SLAD01. The sequence goes on from SLAD01000341.1 coordinate 28,513, forward strand.
CGCCAGGTGGCGGGAAAGATTGGAGAGCAGCAGGACGTTCACGAGCAGTCCGCCGAAGAAGATCAGGGCATAGCCGATCAGTAACGCCCGCACCAAGGGGGCGTCGGCCAGCTCCAGCGGCAGGTCAGCCCTCTGCATGGCCAGCGGCAACACGATTAGCGGGCCCCGACGACCGTGGGCGGCATCGTTTCGCGAATCACATAGGTGCGCTTGTTCTGCGATTCGTGGTAGGTACGAATTTGGATCTCCGCCAGCAAGCCCATGCTAATGAACTGAACGCCGAGAAACATCAGCATCGTGGCGGAAACCAACCAGAAGGGGCGCTTCACCAACTCGGAGGCCAAGGTGGTGTCAAAAAGCAAAAAGGAAAGATGGCCGCCAATCATGATCGCGAACAGCAGCAAACTGGGAATCGTAAAGAAGAGGCCGATCTTGCCGAACATCTGCATGGGTCCCATGCTGTAACGCAACAGGAATTTCACCGTGATGAGATCCAGAATCACGCGAAAGGTGCGCGAGATGCCGTACTTGGACTGTCCATGCTGCCGGGCGTGATGCCCCACCACCACCTCATCCAGACGACCACCGACCCAACTCGCCAACGCCGGAATGAAGCGATGCATCTCGCCGTATAAATGCACGTCGCGAATAACTTCGCGGCGATACGCTTTGAGCGTGCACCCGTAATCATGCAAATAGACGCCGGTGATACGACTGATCAGCCAGTTGGCGATGATGGAGGGCAACCGCCGATTGACAAACGGGTCTTTACGATCTTTGCGCCAGCCACTGACCACGTCGTAGCCCTCGTCCATGCGCGCCAGTAGGCGCGGAATATCGTCGGGATCGTTCTGTAGGTCGGCATCCAAGGTTACCACGACTTCCCCTTCCGCGGCATGAAAGCCGGCGCTCATGGCGGCCGTTTGCCCGAAGTTGCGGCGAAACCGGATCGCCTGCAAGTGGGGATACCGCTCAATGCATGCTTGCAGCTTTGGCCAGGTTTGGTCGGTGCTGCCGTCGTCCACCAAGATCACCTCGTATGCGCGATTGGTTTGGGACAGCGACTGGTGCAAGCGCTCACAGAGCAGCTCTATGCACTCTTCTTCATTGTAAACAGGTATGACAACCGAAACATCCACGGATGGCCTCACTCATGGTTAACGTGAACGGGCATCATGCAACCAAATGACAAAAAAGGCAATGCCGAGCCCGCAGGGAGTCGCGGTTGGGTCATCGTTATTCCGCCCAGCGGGCGCGGTCGCTGAAAAATATTTGTTCCCTGCCGATCAACGGCACCGCCTGCGGCAAGGGGAAATCACCCGGGATGCGACCATCCAGGATGGGAACCCATGACTCATACGCATCGGATTGCAGTCCGCGGGTATACGGCTGATCGCGTGTGATAGGGGTAAAATATAAGCCGCTGAATCGATGCATAAAGTCGTTGATGTCATAAAACTGCTCGACCGTTTTGGGCAGCAACACGGACACACGATCGCCATACCACGCGGTTGCTTCCGGCATATCCGTACAGAGCAATTCGTCCGGCCGCAACATGCCCGCGACGAAGGAGATCAAGCGAGGCATATAGGGCGGGTACGGCGGCATCGTGCGCGGCGGCATGAGCGCAAAAATCATCGGCAAGATCAGCAGCAGAATGAGCGCTCCGATCACCGCGTTGCTGGCGAGCTTCAACTGCAATTGCATGCGGTCGAGCAACAACATGAAAAAGGCCAACGCATAAATGATGACGAGCGGCCAGAACATCAGCGCTGCCGAAAAGACGGCTTCACCATACACCGCGCCGATCACCAGCATCAATCCCATGGACAGCGCGATCCCCCAACGCAGGGCATGTACGGGAAAATGCACGAACCGATAAAAGAAAGTGGTGAGGAAGATGGCCATCATCAAACCATCCCCAAACGTGAGCAG
>SLAD01000220.1 GCA_007126995.1 Kiritimatiellia bacterium
ATCTGGCTCGAACTCGGCAAGCGGTCTCGATGGGTCGTAGGCGTGGCGGGCAACCACGACCGATTCAGCGACAGTGATCTTGCCCAGACCCCTTTGGAAGCGTTCGGAGATCGAGACGACCTTCATCTTCTCGATGGCGATATGGTCGCGGTCGATGGCATCGTCGTCGCTGGCCTGTCGGGCATCGTTGGCAATCCCAAACGGCCATTGCGTCGGCGGGAAGCGGCTTTCGTCGAGGCCATGGAAACGCTCGGGCGACACTCGCCAGAGATTCTGCTGATGCACGACGGACCCTGTGGCAACCACGACGAGCAAATCGGTGTGGATGCAGTGCGCCGGGCTTTGGAGCAGCTGCCGCCCACTCTGCTGATTCGCGGTCATGCCCACTGGGAGGATCCTTTGGCGGCTTGCGCCAACGGCACTCAGGTGCTCAACGTGGACTCGCGCGTGGTGGTTCTGCAGTCCGCTCGGGGTGCATCGGGCTGATGCTCGTGCCTGTCGGTGCCAACGCCAATCCCAATGCCGCAGCGGTGACCTGCGGTCGTACTCACTCACAGGAGCCCCATGACCATGTCTGCCAGTCCTCGCGAGCGCCTGCTCCGCAGTCGCCACTCTGAGAATCGCGCGTTCTTCGTCAGCCTTGCTGCACGCGGGAACCTGCTGCTACGGCCGAGGTTGAGCGCGGAGGAGGCGTTGATCCTCGCTACAGAGAGTGATCCGCCGTCCGATGAAGACTACGTCCTGCGCCCCGTCGGCACGCGCCATGTCCCGACCGAGTACGGGTATGCCATTGCCCCTGCCAGCGAGGGGTTCGGTTTCTTCCGCATTCCGTCGGGGCAGGGCGCGCCCACCGTCGCCTCGCGCATCCCGCAGCACTATCCCACGGTGCTCTTCGACGATTTTCTCGACGACATCGCCCATTTCCCTGAACTTCGGCCCTGGCGGGACCAAGCCGTCGCCATTGCGTCGCAACTGAGCCGGCCTTGCCGACCCATGGCCGAAGCTCATCAGCTCGGTGCACGCTATCCGGAGTTTCTCCAACTGCAGGACAATCCAGGTCTGCAGTTGATGTTCACGCTGTGGACCCAGCGTCAGGCGATCGCGGACTCAACCACCCTGTGCGCGTTGTTGCGTCTCCCGCGGCAGCAGCTGCTCGAGATCATGTGCCAGCGCCCGCCCGCAGCGGGTGCCCTCTCATTGCTGGAGCGGCTGCGCACCCCTGGAATAGCGACGGCAGCATGGCCGCGTGGAGGATCCTGGGATCCCTCCAGTTTCATTCCCGTGACCTGGGACATGTTGCTGGATCGTGCCCTCTCAGGATTTGAGAGCCTGCTCGGCAGTGAGGCGATGGTTCAGTTGGCCAAGCGCGCGCCGGCGATCGGTTCCCTGCACTTAGCGTCGCTGCCGGCAGCCGATTACGCAGGGGTCACGGCCGTTTGTCCCGCTTTCGCAGAAGAATGGCTGAGTCTGCCGGTGATCGAGGCAGCCCACGGCACCGGGGACTTCCGTCCGCTGACGCTCGAGTTGGAGGCAGTGCTGCAGTTGTGTCGCGACGCGATCGATCTCGGTGTGCACGCGCAGATCGAAGGCATCGGTAGGGCATTGAAGCAGTGCCGACAGCCCGACCAGATCCAGCGGCTTCACGACCGCTGGCTGGAGCACTCGCTGCAGGTACCCCTGTCGCTGGTGGATGGGACACTTCCTCCACCCCACCTCGACGGCACGACCGAGATCGTACCCATTGGCAGCGTGAGAGCCCTGCATGCCCTCGCGGCACAGCAACACAACTGCGTCGGGAGTTACGCCTCGCGCATCCTGGCGCGGGAAATCGACGTCTACGCCGTGGAAGTGGACGGCGAGCGGGCCACGCTGACCATCGCCCTGCTGGACCGTTTCTCCTCGCCGATCCAGCCTCGCGTCGAGGATTTGCGCGGTGCCTGCAACCAGGGTGCGAGTCGGCGCGTGGAAATGACGGTCAAGCGCTGGTTGCGGGCGGCGGTAGCGGGTGCGTGACCCACTCGTGTCGCTTCCGGTGAGAGTCTGCTCAACCTCTGATTCTCGGCATGCTACTGCGTGCATGGAAGTTGGCATGTTGGCGTCATTTCAAGTCCGTACCTTACGCCTTGGCTTGCCATGGCTGATGTGAATGCAACACCGGAGACGCAACATGACGCTATTCGAAGACATCCTGGCCGGCCGCTCGCCTGGTGAAATCGTCTACCAGGACGAGCGTGTCGGGGTGATCATGGACATTGCGCCGATGAATCCCGGTCACTGCCTGGTCATTCCCCGCACCCCTGCCAGTGGCTTGCAGGATCTCGATCCGGCCGACGGCGAGCGCATGTTCAGAGTGGCTCAGAAGGTGGCGAAGACCTTGCCGGTAGTTGTGCCTGGATGCCAGGGCATCAACCTCTTCCTCGCCGACGGCCGGGCTGCCGGCCAGGAAGTCATGCATGTTCACCTGCATGTCATCCCCAGGTTGGCGGCCGACGGGATTCGATTGCATCGCGTCAATGCTGAAGCCACCGAGAAGGGCTCGCGAGACGCGATCAGTCAGGTAGCCGAAATGCTTCGCCATCGACTCGCCGACGATCCTCGTGGCGGATAGCGCCATGTCTGAAGCTGGGCGGGCGACGCTACCAATCGACTGATGGGGAAAGGTTCCTACTTGGCATGTTCGCGCATTTGTAAGTGACGCCACCTTTAGGAGGAGTCGTCATGAATCAGCGCGCCCCATACACCCCCATTACCAGCTCTCATGAGAAGGCCGATCGCTTCTTCGTTCATCTAGATGCCGACGATCGCCTCTGGATGACGCCGGAAGGCTCTCAGAACACCGCCAAGGGTTATCGCTACGTCATC
>SLAD01000134.1 GCA_007126995.1 Kiritimatiellia bacterium
GCAACAGCAACTGGCGGAGGCGTGGCGCGATGATCAGTTGCGCTCGCAGATTATGGTGGTTCCGCATCAGGGCGCGGCGAATCCCACCAATGTGGATCGGCCTGACCGCGTCGTCGTGCGGCGCGCGCTGGACTCGTATGTTCAGCCGCTGCTCGATCGCGTGCAGCCAGAGGTGGCGATTTTTGAGTTTGGCAATCCGCGGCCGGTGCTGGATATGGCCGGTCGTACAGCCATCAATCTGCTCGATATCACGCGCCTCTTTTATAGCGAGCAGTTAGGGGCCGGAAACATTCTCAGCACGGATCGGGACATGGCGATCAACGTCTATTCCGATGGCCGGACCTTCGCGATCGAAACACAAGCGCAACGCAACCGTGCCGAGGGTGGCGAAGACGACGCCGTTTCCGATTTGCAAGTAGGCTTGTGAGGAGCGGGGCGCCGCACAGAATCCGAGCAGGGTCCTGTTCAGTTTCCTGCGGCTCATCCGGAGGATTCGCCCCACCTTCGCGTGATGGGAGCGGGAGGGCGAAGCTCCCGCTGAGCCGTCGAGGAAGGGTGGCAATTAAGCGGGGCGCGCATCGCCGTCGCTGTGAGTTGAAATGAAAATGAAGTCGCGTGATATACTTGTGGTGTTCGCGGTTGGGTTGGCGGTTGGGCTCTGCATTCTGCTGCCGATTGCGTTGGTGAACAGGGAGCTGGCGGAGCTGTCGCTAACGCCGGAGTTCGATGACTTCTTTACCTTTCGCAGTGGGCTGGCTATTGCTGCGTGGATATGCTTGTTCCTGGCTCATGCCTTCGCGTTCTTCGCTGCCTTCGAGAAAAGCATTCCGTGGGCACTTGCGGTGATCGTAATTCCTTTCGCCCTACTGGTCTTTCTGGTACTTCACCCCGAGTCGGCCAAGCCGGCTGTCCCATTCTTGATCCTGGCCGTGGTTATGGGGAGTCTACGACTCCTGTTGGTTTAGTGCGATCAAGAGGTCTTGGTGCTTCGAATCGGCCACCGTAAAGACGTCTACAAGTAACGGCAAGAATTGTCGGGTCCCACTCGCTATTTCCCCGGTGCCTCGGGATCCTCCGGCCAGGCGTGTTTGGGGTAGCGTCGCTTCAGCTCTTTGCGGATGCCGGGATAATGCTCGCGCCAAAAGTTGGGCAGGTCTTGCGTTATCTGGACCGGACGCTGATTGGGCGCGAGCAGATGCACTAGCGGCTTGATCCGGCCACCGGCGATCGTGGGTAACGACTTCACGCCAAACAGTTCCTGAATGCGGGCCGAGAGCGAAGGCGGGGTGGGCGGCGCGGTGTAGACCAAGCGAAAGGCGCGCTTGCCGCCAATGTCCAAGCGTTCGGGCGCGTGTTGTTGGAGTAGCTGCAACTGTTGTGCCGACAGAAACCCTTTAATCACCGGCCAAACGGGGCGCGTCCGCACATCCTTGGCGGTCACACAACCAAGACAGAGCTGCTCGAACAGTAAGGTCCGTTCATCATCGCCAATGGTGGGCAGTTCCCAGTCCGGGCACCACGTGGCCAAATTGTTCAGGCGCAGGATCCATTGCTCGATTTGATCGTCCCACTTATTGAAGGCGAGCTTGCCCCGTCGCACTTCCTCGGCCAACAACTGGGCGGCCAGCTCAGGTGCGGGTTCGCCGCCGGACCCGGATTCCAAGACCAGATCGTGATAGCGCATCTGCTGCGATTGTACGACGCGTTTGAGCTTCGGGTCGTACTCGGCATGTTGCACGGTCTTGACTGCGCTCGGGAAAAGTTCCTGCAGCCATTCAGGTTCAATGCGCGTCGCCAGTTGCAACTCCACGTTGCCGTCCTGACCGCGCTGAATTTCGTCAATCGCGGCGGCCACGAATAGTGGATCTGCGACGATGCTATCCGACGATAACTGGCCGGTGCGACCGTGAACCACCAAGCAATTCCGCGTGCTCATATCGCGTCGCTGAGCCACTTGATCGGCAAACCCGGCCAGCACGCACTTGCAGAGTTGTTCGTCGTCACCGGCCCGTTCGTTAATGGTCAGACCCTGTTGCTTAGCCATGCGCAGGAACGATTCATACACGCGATATACTTGGCGGGCGGACTGGGCATGCACGCCCATGTTCTGACAGCGTCGCAGATCAAATTGATTCCGGAAGGCGTAATGCCAAGCCCGCATCAGCCGGAAGAAGTCGGAAGGGGCCTCCTCGCCGAGCACGTCGTCGCGCTGTGCGCGCGTATTCTTCGTCGGGCGACGCGTCAGTATGGTACGGCCCTGCGTCAACGCCGCCACCAGTGCCACCTGACGCACGCATTGATAGGTTTCGGCGGCCAGTAACATACGGGCATAGCGCGGATGCATGGGAAACGAGGCCATTTTTCGGCCCAGCGCGGTGATCTCGCCGCCACCTTCCTCGATTGCCCCCAAGTCCTCTAGCAATTGCACGGCCCGAGCCATCGTACGCGGGGCTGGCGGCTCGAACCACGGAAAGGATGCGAGATCGGCGAGCCCGATCGCTTTGAGATTGAGCAAAGCCTCGCTCAAATCGACGCGCCGAATCTCGGGCGTCTCGTGTAGCGGGCGTTCGCCGTGTTCCCGTTCCGTCCAGAGTCGGAAACAATGCCCGGGAGCGGTGCGTCCGGCACGGCCCGCGCGCTGATCGGACGAGGCGCGACTAATCTTCTCGATCCACAGCGTGTTGATCGAGCGATGTGGATCGAACCGCGCAACCCGTGCCAAACCGCTGTCGATCACAATGCGAATGCCGTCAATGGTGACCGACGTTTCGGCGACGTTGGTCGACACAATGATTTTGCGTTGGGCATACGTGTCCACTGCCGCGTCCTGTTGTTGCGGAGGCAATTCGCC
>SLAD01000306.1 GCA_007126995.1 Kiritimatiellia bacterium
GTGCCGTACTTTGGTCCCGTCAATGTCTACTCGGCTCATTTGAGTTGGGTGGAAGATGGTTTCCAGCAACAATTCGAACGATTGCGGGCCTGGGTTAACCAGCAACATACCGGTGAAGTCGTGGCGAGCGTCATCTGCGGCGACTTCAATGTGGCGGCGGAGTCGGCCGCCTACGCTGATATTGTAAAGTCGGGCGAATTCCAGGATCAATACCTGCAGGTCACCCGGCCCGACACCTACGAGGATGTCTTCGGCAAAGCCAAGCAAGGCAGTGCGCGTGCACTAAAGGGGGATGGTCGAATCGACTACATCTGGCTGAAAGCCGGATCGGAACTGCGGGCCTTGAGTGGCCGCGAACTCTTTACGCCGGCAGCCTTTGGTCGGGTATCCGATCACCCGGGCTATCTGGTGGAATTCGAACGTCATTAGGTTAAGCGCGCATGCAGCACCAATGGGCAGAATCCTTAGCGAGGCCGGTCAGCGGTTGGTTGAGCCTGCCCTACGAGCGCTGGAATGATTTCGGCGAATCGTTCTGGCTGCGTCGCGCCAGCGTCACTTTCGACGTGTTTTGGGGCGTCGAGGCGAACGTCAAAGTATTGGTCAAGGTCTACTATGAAGACGGCACGTGCGACCACTATTTGGCGCATACCGATCCGTTTGATACGCAATGGGATCGCCATCGTCGCGCAACGCGCGATATCTTCATCCGCACCGAATCGCGTCATCAAGGCCGTGCGACCTGCGTAAAGTTTGCCTATATCATCCATCAACACGGGCGGTCCATTCCATCCCAACAAGAGTATATCTTGATGGATGGCCCGGATTTGCATGGCTATGGCGAGCGACATCGCAGCATGTCGGGACAATGGTCCACGCCGAACGGCTACCGCACCAGTGAGTTGGACGCCGGTACCTTGCAGCGCGATGTCGATTGGATTAACACCCGTCCGGAATCGTTGCATCTGATCCCGAAGTTTACCAAAGGGCAGACGTGGCATCCGTATCACCCGAAACGCTATATCCATGATCACATCGATAAGGTGGTCTGGAAGAAGCGGGTCGATCCACATGGTCTGCATGCCATCAAGGTTTGCGTGGACTGCATTGACGACGGTGACTTTTGCAATCACTTGATTCACGCGCATCACCAAGGCGTGCTCGTCCAAGTGATCGTCGACTGGCGCAAGATGACGCTGACGAACAGCCACAATTATTTGCGGCTCAAACGTTCGGGCATCGAACTGATCGGCGACATATGCACCACGCGCGATCCCATGGCCGAAGTGGCCACCGACATGCACAACAAGTTTATCATCTTCGATAATGAAGACTGCATCGTCGGCTCGTTCAATATCACCTTCGATCAGTGGGGCGCGAATTGGGAGTCGGGCATGACGTTTCACTCGCAAGGCATGTGCCGCTTGCTCGACAATATCTTTCAAAGCGTGCGGGGCGGGGTCATCCAGCGGTACGGAATTGATCCGTACAGTCGCTTTAATCTCCTATACACATTCGGCCGTACCGCCATGTTGAATGGCCTGTACTATCGGCCCCACCACGCCATTCTGGCCGAGATCAACCGCGCCCGCCACTCGATCGATTTATGCCTGTTCCTGATCGGGGAGCTGCGCGGCGAACACGGGGACAGCGTGATCGATGCCCTTTTGCACGCTCATTACCGCGGCGTGCGCGTGCGCGCCATCTTCAATGGTCACCTCGCTTGGCAGGGCGATATTCGCAAGCCGCGGACCATGGACGAGGAGTTTCGGCGTCCGCTGCTGCCTGCGCTACAGCGCCTGAAGGAGGGTGGGGTGGGCTTGCACTTGGTGTACGGTGTGTACGATCAGCGCGTACCGTATTCGCCCATCCATTCCAAGCAATGCGTCATCGATGGACACATCGTATTGGACGGCAGTTTCAATTGGTACAACACCTCGGTGCTTTCTCATGATTTGCTGCTGGTCGTTAATGATCATCAGGTCGCCCGTCACTACTTGGATGAGGCGCAGCAAATATTGAACACCTTCCGCGTGTTCTACCTCCACTGAGGGGGAAGGGGGACACGTTTCTCGCACCGGACCTGAATGAAAGATCAACCAGTCAAACTATCGCGGCAATGCTTCCGGCGCGTGCGCCCATCCTTCCTGTGTCTGTGCTGCATCATTTTCCTCTCCGCATCGACGACGGGGGCGGAGGAAATTCGTTATCGCGTGCGGTTCCGCGGTGTGGATGATCGGGCCTTACGTAATGATTTGCGCAGTGTGTCGAATGCCGAAATCCTGCGTAATCGACCGCCGGCTTCGATCCGGCAATTGCAACGCCGCGCCGAACGGGATATCGACCGCTTCAACGGCGTGCTGCGATCATACGGCTACTACGATCCGTCCGTTCGCGTCACGATTCAGGAGGATCGCCGACCGGTGCGGGTCCGCTTTCAGATCGAGCCCGGCGTGCGTTATACGTTTCGCGATATTCGATTCACGCTGATCGATCACGACGATCCCGAGGTCTATCGCGCAGGTTTCGCTGAATGGGTGGCGCCGGAGATTGGTCAACCCGCCATCGCGCGCGAGGTGGTGCGCATGGAGGAGCGGCTGGTGCGCTGGTTGAGCAATCATGGTTATCCCTTTGCACGCATGGCGGATCGGCGCGTGGAGGTTCACCACAATGACCAAGCCATGGATATCAAGTTTACGATGGAGCGGGGCCCGTCCGCGCGTTTCGGGCCAGTCGAATGGGTTGGTCTCGAGCGTGTCCGGCCTGCCTTTGTGGAGAACAAGCAGCCGTGGTTGCAAGGGGATCAATTTGAAGGGGCAAAAATGCGCACGTATCAGCGTCGGCTGATGGATGCGAACCTCTTCTCCTCAGCTCGAATCGTGAAGGCCGAATCGCTCACCGATGAAGGGGAATTGCCCTTGCAGGTGATTATGAGCGAACGACGCCATCGGTCACTGTCGGCTGGCGTGGGCTATCGCAGCGATGAGGGTGGCTCCGTGCGCCTCGGTGTTGAACACCGGAATCTGCGCGGTTACGGCGAGCGCGCGTCTATTGTGTGGGATGTCTCGGAGATCGGTTACGGGGTGAACAGCCTCTATCGCAAGCCGGATTTTCGAACGGTGAATCAAAATCTAAATGTGGCCACTCGGGCAGCGCTGGAAGAACCGGATGCCTATCGCAGTCGCAATGTGGGCACGCTGATCAGTATTGACCGTCCCTATCGGCGAAATGCCATCGTCAGCGGCGGCGTCGGTTTTCGGTACACCGCCGTGCGTGAGGAGGAGCGCGACGAGCGATTCGGATTGCTCTACTTCCCGCTTGGGATTGAGTGGGATGGTAGCGACGACGTACTGGATCCCCGTCGCGGCAGTCGACGTAGTTTCGCGGTTGCGCCATATCGCGATATGATCAATTCGGAGATCGTGTTCCTAAAGTCCCGTGCCAGTCTGGCTTATTACCATCCGTTGACTCGCCGGCCGGCGGTTGATTTTGCGTGGCGGGGCATCTTCGGGCAGATCGCGGGCGTGAGCCGCGATGCGTTGCCGGCGGATGAACGCTTGTTCGCGGGCGGCGGCGGTTCCGTGCGTGGCTATGCCTTCCAAAGTGTTGGCCCGCTGGATGGAAAGCGCCCGCTGGGCGGCAAATCGCTATGGGTCACATCGGTTGAGTTGCGCTGGCGCATCAACGACGATTTCGGGTTGGTGGCCTTTGGTGATGGCGGTGCGGTGTATGAAGAGGGATGGCCCGACGGCATTGACGATACCCAATGGGGAGCGGGGGCGGGCTTTCGCTATTTTACCCCGGTGGGTCCGCTCCGCTTTGATCTGGCCTTTCCGTTGAACCGGCGCGCCGGAATCGATGACCCGTATCAATTCTATATCAGTTTGGGGCAGGCGTTCTGATGAAGATTCGACGCGTCATAGGTTGGACAGGCTGGGGGATCGGCATCACGCTGTTGCTCCTGCTCGGTATCGTTGCCTGGGCGCTTTCACCCATGGGGGTGAATCGCTGGCTCCCGCGCGTCGAATCTCGGTTGTCGGATATACTCGATGCCCGCGTGACCATTGAGGATATGGCCTTCATTTGGCCCTTGCGCGCTAAGGTGGGGCGGCTCCAGATCGAAGACACGGAGGCGCTGACGGTCTATGTGCGCATGGAGGATTTCAATGTACGGTTATCCGCGCGATCGCTATTCCGGGGACAATTGGTCGTGCGCGAGCTCAGTGTGGGGGCGCTCCAGTATAATGATTGGCCGAGTACGGGCGCGCGAGCCGCCGAGCCCCAGGATCGCGACCCAGCCGAGCGCCACTGGCGCGGGATACCCGATACGCTCGGGCCGATTGATCTCTTGCGGCTGGAGCGGTTGCTGTTGGAATCCGTTCGCTGGCAGGACATGAACATGCGATTGGAGGGCAGCGCTAGCGTGGACCTGGCAAATGATCGTGGTGCATTCGAACTTTCTGCGAGTTCGCAAAAAGCGGAGGCTAAGACGGCGTCCGGGTCGCCTACGCCTTGGAGCGGTCACGTCCAGCTCCGTGGTCAGTTTCATGGCTCGCGCACGTATGATATGCCCGTTTTCCACCTGACCGCGAAGGGCGAAGAACTGCTGATTCGTGATCGGCCCTTCCATCATATTGACGCCGCCGTGGATGGCCGGGACGAGCAGATCGATTTTGCCCTTGACCTCAGTGGTACGTTGGCGGATCGCTGGAAGATGCGCCAGCATGGCGCCATCCGTTTGGATGAGAAGGGGCAGTTTGGCGCTGTCCGACTGGATGGATGGGATTGGACGCAGGGCGATCTGGCGATCCGCTTGAAGCAACCCGCAACAATTCAGCGTCTTCAAAGCCAATATGCGCTGGATGCATTGATTCTCGATTCGACCGAGGGCCGACTGACCCTGTCCGGCCAAGTCAGCGATGAGGCGCTGGACATCACGGCGACGGTCGACCGTGTTCCGCTGTCGCGATTCGGGTTTCGCGGAGTCGATCCGTCCCGCGGCGAGTTGGAAGGGAACCTGCGGATCACGGGAGCGCCTGACGCGCCGGCGGCCGACTTGCTGTTAACCTTGGAGGACATTCTCCCAGCCGATACAACACTGTGGGAGGGGCCGCCCGCGCGATTTACCGCCAACTTTGTGTTGGGTGGCGGCCGACTCACACATCACTTCGAACTGGACGGATTGCCCGGTGATCCCGTCGTCCTCGATGTGGATATGCCGCTACAGCTTTCACTTTGGCCGTTACATGCCGAGTGGCCGCCGCAGGGCGAACTTCAAGGCCGCATGACCTCGAACACCGATCTGGCTGATCTGGCGGAACTGTTTGTACTCGATGTCCATCGATTAAGCGGCCATCTAGTGACGGATTTGGCCTTGGATGGGACGGTGGACGAGCCCCGGCTCGTGGGTCACGTTCGTGTTCAGGATGGCGCATATGAAAACGACTTGTATGGAACCGTATTGCGCGACCTGGCCATGGAGTTTTCCGGCGAGCATGGGCTGTTGCGTTTAGACCGCTTCTCCGCCACCGACGGTGGACGCGGGACCGTTGAGCTGAGCGGCGCGCTGCGATTTGATCCCGCTGAGCGCTATCCCTTTGAAGGACGGCTACGGATGCGGGATTTCCGGCTCGTGGCCAACGACACCATGCAGGCGCGCGGTCGTGGGGATGTGACGTGGGAGGGGAACCAGCAGGAGAGTCAATTGCGTGGTGAAATGCAAGTGTCGCCAGTCAACTTTGATATTCCGGAGCGCGCGCCGGCTTCGATCATCGACTTAAATGTCGTTGAAATGAACGGAGAGGAGGAGGTGCTTGAAGATGCCCCGTTGGTTGCCGGCCTGAAGCATCAGATGCACTTGGATATTAGTGTCGTGATACCGGACCGGTTCTTTGTTCGCGGACGCGGACTCGATTCGGAGTGGAGTGGGCGGCTATCGATCGGTGGCACAGCAACGGAACCGGTGGTCACAGGGTCGCTCGCGATTGAGCGCGGTCGCTTTGTGTTTTTCGGCAAGCGATTGGCGTTGACTCGAGGCATCATCACCTTTGATGGCTCCACACCACCGCAACCGGGACTGGATATTGTTGCTGAGTCAAGAACGCGGGGTATGACCGCGATCATGCGAATCGCGGGGGCGGTTGATGCGCCGGACATCGAGCTCGATTCGATCCCCGAAATGCCGCAGGACGAGATTCTGGCGCGGTTGCTGTTCGGACGGGAAGCGGCCCGCATCACCCCGTTCCAGGCCATTACGATCGCGCAGGCCGTGAACCGGTTACGCGGCGGCGGCTCGACCTTCGATCTAATGGGCGAGACGCGGCGTAGACTGGGTGTGGATCAAATCGAGATTCGGGATACTGGAGAGGAAGAGGGGCAGGTCGCGGTCAGCGTGGGCAAATATGTCACCGACCGCGTGTATGTCGAACTGGAACGCGGCGCCATCGCCGAAAGCACGCGCGCCGCCGTCGAGGTCGAGTTGACGCCGACCATCCGTTTGGAATCCGATATGGGGATCGAAGCCGATGCCGGTATCGGTATAAACTGGACATGGGACTTCTGAGGGGCATAGTGGAAGCCGATGCCACGCGTAACATATATATACCTTAATGGTCAGCGCAAACCCGTGAACCCCTTTATGAAAGCGGTCGGCGCGGTAGTGTCGCTGTTGGTGCTCGGGCTGGCGGCATTTCTGGGCTTTTTCGTTTTCTTGGCCGTTATCGGGATACTCGCCGTTGCCGCGCTCATCCTGTCTATCCGCTTCTGGCTTTTTAAAAAGCAGTGGGCCGCACGCCCCAAAAGCAAAGGCTCACAAGGTCGATCGGATCCCGGTTTCATTGACGTCGAGTACACGGAAAAGGATCCGCCCCGCGACGAGTAGATCCGGATAGGGAAATCGCATTACACCCCCAGCGAGCTTGTCTCGCTGGAGCGGGAGTTTTGAGTTTGCGCCACATGCGAATAAAGTCTCGAATGATTGGGGCGAGTGCAGAGGAAGCGCCGGACTCGCTCCAATCTTTTTCCTGGCCTTAAGCCCTGCCATCTCTTGAAACTTTTGCTCCAGCGGGACGAGCCCGCTGGGGGCATTTCCTCGCATCTGCAAGATGAAACTCAGGACCGGTGCTCGATTGGCTCAAAGCCGCAGATGCACGCGCTCGCCCGGGTAGAGCACCGCGTCAGGCGGTATCTCAATGCGGACGGGTAGGGCGTATTCTGAGGCCATTCCGGGCCGCAAGAGCATTTCATGCTTCGGCACCAGGTGCGGACCGATTTCGGTAATTACTCCGGTGTACAAGGCTCGCCTTGCCGTGGCGATCACACCCACTTCGGCGCCTCGTTCCGGTAGCTGTCCGATGGGTTGCTCGATGTATCCCAATACATGATCGGTTCCGCCTGCGTGCAAGGTAATCAGCGGATCGCCGGGTCCTGCATAGCCACCTTGGGAGATGTGCACGGTTGCGACCACACCATCTGCGGGGCTCAATAGCGGCCAGGGACTGAGTTGCGTCTCGATCACCGCCAGTTGTTCTTCTTTCACGCGCACCGCTGCCAGCAGCGCCGACTCAAATGCATCATCATCGTCGGGCAACAGGCTACGTAAATGAACCAAACGCTGATCCAGTTCGTCGAGTAGCTGCTCGCCCTCCTCAACGCGCACCACCGCGCGATCCCGTTGCGTGATTGTTTCGTCGTACGCACTCTCGGCGATGAGTTCGAGATCAAATAGGGTCTCTTGTCGATTCGCCTCCCGGATCAAACGTTGCTTTTCCAACTGATCCTCGGCCAGCCGAATGCGGGCAGTCATAACCTCGAAACGGAGATCCTCGTAATTGATCTGGTTGCGATTCAGGCCAATCGCGGGTTCCCGACTCGCGCGTAGGGCGGCGATCTCGGCATCCAATACCGCGATTTCGGCGCGCAGTTGCTCGTCTTGATGCGACACCAGCACAAGCAATGGGTCGCCGGTCGCCACCGCTTGAAACGGTTGGGTTAGTACCTGGGCCACCACGCCGGCGCGCGGACTCCGCAATTCATGTTGATGACCAATCACGATGCCGGACATTTGTGTCGGTGCGACGTGCCCTTGCCAGAGATGAGCAACCACCACGGCCACGCCGATAAAGACCAGCACGGGCAGGAATCGCGCCCGAAATTCCCGCCAGCGCCGGGCGAGGGGTACCGGTATCGGCCGATTGTCCAGTTTAGGCTTCGGATTCATCTTGGGCTTCTAATCCCGTTACACGGGTTACCCCGGGGAATGATTTTAGCGCATCCAGCAGGTCATGCGAGTGCGTCGGATCACGCAGCAGCAGTCGATACGAGAGGTCAATGCCCTCATCGGCCCGGCCACTCCGCTGGCTGGCTAACTGCACCCGCAAGCTGTAGTTATTCATCAACTGCGTGAGTAACGGAAGCTGGTCCTGCGCATCGGTCCAATGCAGGTTAACAATGTAATCGTACCGGTGTCGACTGCCGAAGTGGGTATAGCGGAGGTATAGCATGATCGCCGCAAACAGCAGGGTCCCGATAATGGCCGTGGTATACAATTGGGTGCCGGACGCCATGCCAATCACGATCAAGGTGAGGATAAATACGGTGTCCAGTGTGTCGCGCACGATGTTACGAAAACGGACGATTGCAAAGACGGCCATCAAGCTGAAGGCGGTCACCAAGTTGTTGTCCAGGACCGTCATGACTAATGCAACCGTGACCGGTATCAGGATTAAGGAGTTCACGTAAGTTCGGGAGTAGGAGAGTCCGGAGTGGGTCAGGATGTAGACCCAAGCCATCACTTGCCCGGCCAGAAAGGCCAGCAGCAGTGAAAGCATCATCTGCGGGAGATCGATTGTCTGCGTCCCGCTACCTGAAAGTAACCACGATTCCATACCGTTCAACCTCTACGCATAAGCGTGTGCAAAATAATGCTCGCCCCGTGATGCCACGCCATCGACATATTTGGCGGCGCTTTGATGTTTGAGTTCATACCGCTGCACCAAATCATTGAACCACTGCGGAAACCGGTTGGTGAACTTCAATTCCAGGATGATCGCGTCCCCAAAAACCAGCCGCGGCTCCGCCATGTTAAAATCAAACCGGATCTCCTGACGTGGCTCCGACATCACCCGCCGGTCGAGCGTGATGCGGGTACGTGTGTGGTCGTCATCACCCATCCACGCTTCGCGCAGATAAGCGATGTGTGCTACGGGGCCGGCACAGAGATGACTTGCTAGCCGGTTGAACTCCTCCAAGGCATGCATTGAGTCCGGTTCGGGATTGAGCAGGTCCGAGAAGGCCGGTAACTGGCCATGCATGATGCGACGCGCCGACTCACGGGTAATCGCCGCCCGCTTCTTGGTAATAACCGAATTATAGCGTCGCTTGATTTCGGGATAAACGGCCGCCGATTCACCGTTCTCGTAGAAGCGCAGGCGTAGTTTATAACGGTTACGATCACCGTTGACGGTGGCTTGGTAAAGGCGCAGATCCGAGCTGTCCAGATAGAGGGTGTGAACGGGATAGGAGAAGTTCTCTTGGGTCGCCCCATAGTCGTCCAACGTCATGTAATGACGCAGAAAACCGCGCAAGGCCACAGCTTGTTCGGGTTCGACGTGATATTTGTACTCGAACCGTTGTTTTTGGAGTCGATCGGTCATTTGCCCAGTTGATGATTAGATTCCTGTTAGGAAATACTAATAATCTAACCGATGCAAGCACATCAGTTTAGGGTTTTGGAGGCTGTGCACCTCAGCGAATCCGCCTACGGCTTCTCTTTTGCGTCGTCCGGGTCCGCAGCCTTCACGTCTTGCGTGTCGTCTGACGTCACTTCCGGTTCTTCGGGCTCTTCCGGCTCGACCGGTTCCTCGATTTCGGGCAGCGTCTCTTCCGTCTCGCCGGACTCCGGTTCGGGTGGCGCGAAGGATCCCTCCTGATCCACGCCGAATTCGCCCATGGCGCGGAACTTCTGATAGCGCTGCTCCAGCAATTCCTCGACCGGAACGTGCTGTAACTCCCTCAGATTTCTGAGAATGGCCGTCTTCAGCAGGCGAGTCATTTCTTTGGGATCAGCATGCGCGCCGCCGTGCGGCTCTTCAATAATCTCATCGGCCAAGCCGGCCTTGAGCAAGTCCGGCGCCGACAACTTTAGCGCCTCCGCCGCTTTGTCAGCGTACGTACGGTCCTTCCAGAGAATGGCCGCGCAGCCCTCGGGGGAAATGACGGAATAATAGGCATTCTGCAGGATCAAGATACGGTCACCCACGCCAATACCCAGCGCGCCCCCGCTACCGCCTTCGCCGATGATCGTGACCACGATCGGCACGGCTAAATTAAACATTTCACGCAAATTCACCGCGATTGCTTCGGCGATGTGGCGCTCCTCGGATTCGATTCCGGGAAAGGCGCCGGGCGTGTCGATCAGCGTCACGATCGGCACATTAAACTTCGCCGCCAGCTTCATCAGGCGCAACGCCTTGCGATAGCCTTCCGGGTAGGCGCACCCAAAGTTGCATTCCAGGTTGCTTTTCGTGTCGCGCCCCTTCTGGGTGCCAATGATCATCACGGATTGCCCGTCCATCTTGGCAAAACCGCCAATGATTGCGCGGTCATCACGGTGGATACGATCGCCATGCAGTTCTTGGAAGTCCGTGGCCATTTCCCGGATGTAATCCATCGTGTACGGACGCAACGGATGGCGAGCCACCTGAACCTTCTGCCAGGCGGTCAGTTCGCCATAGATCTTCTTGCGCGTGTCCTCGATCTTTTGCTGCATGCGCTGGACCTCAAGCGATACGTCGATTTCCTGATTCTCGCTGAAGGAACGCAGTTCCTTCAGTTTCGCTTCCAGTTCAACAATTGGTTTTTCGAAA